>JAEEJZ010000073.1 GCA_016282145.1 Bacteroidales bacterium
GAATCCACGCCGAGGTCGGCCAGATCGACATCCTGGTGAACAACGCCGGCATCATCAAGCGTATTCCCATGCACGAAATGGAGCGCAAAGAGTTCCAGCAGGTTATTGATGTGGACCTGGTGGCTCCGTTCATCGTCTCCAGCGCAGTCCTTCCCGAAATGATGGAGCGCCGCGAGGGCAAGATCATCAATATCTGCTCGATGATGTCGGAGCTCGGCCGCGAGACCGTCAGCGCCTATGCGGCAGCCAAGGGCGGACTGAAGATGCTCACCCGCAACATCTGCTCAGAATACGGCGAATACAATATCCAGTGCAACGGCATCGGTCCCGGCTACATCGCGACACCCCAGACCGCGCCTCTTCGCGAAAAGCAGCCCGACGGCAGCCGCCATCCTTTCGACAGCTTCATCTGCGCCAAGACTCCGGCAGGCCGCTGGCTTGAGCCCGAGGAGCTCGGAGGCCCGGCCGTTTTCCTCGCCTCGCACGCCTCTGACGCCGTAAACGGCCATATCCTCTATGTTGACGGCGGCATCCTCGCCTATATCGGAAAACAACCTCAGTAATATATGTCAAAAGTCAATTGCACAGTGCGCCAGGCGTCAAGCAACGTCGACGCGAAACACTATGATACCGCTCGTCTCCGCAGCGAATATCTCGTAGAAAACGTAATGGTCCCCGATGAGATCAATATGGTCTATTCGATGTTCGACCGCATCATCGCAGGCGGCGCCGTCCCCGTGAAGGAAGAGCTCGTCCTCACTCCCCCGGAGATTCTCCGTGCCGAATATTTCACCCAGAGGCGCGAACTCGGCATAATCAATGTCGGCGGCACGGGCATCGTGAAAGTCGGTGACGAAGAGTATACAATCCCTTTCAAGGAAGCCATATACATCGGCCGCGGCAATCGTCACGTCTCCTTCCGCAGCCTGGACCCGAAGAACCCTGCCAAGTTCTATTTCAATTCCGCCACCGCCCACCGCGAGACCGGAGTGAAGAAGGTCAGCAAGAAGGACGCCGTAGTGATGCATCTCGGCTCACTTGAAGAGAGCAACGAAAGGACCATCAACCGCCTGCTGGTCAAGGAAGTAGTCCCCTGCTGCCAGCTTCAGATGGGTATGACCGAACTTGCTCCCGGATCGACCTGGAACACGATGCCGGCCCATACCCACGACCGCCGGATGGAGGTGTACTTCTACTTCGAAGTCCCGGATGACGCTGCCGTCTGCCACTTTATGGGAGAGCCCCAGGAAACCCGTCACATCTGGATGCACAACGAGCAGGCCGTGATCAGCCCGCAGTGGAGCATCCACGCCGCCAGCGCAACCCGCAACTACACCTTCATCTGGGGAATGTGCGGCGAGAACGACGACTACGGTGATATGGATGTCTGCAAGACAAGCGAACTGAAGTAATGAAAAAGATCATTCTTATTCTGGCAGCCGCCGCACTGGCGGCTGTCAGCTGCAAAAGCCCGGAGCAGAAGGTGATGGCGCGTGCCGTCCCCGAACGGGCTGACGATTTTGTCTTCGAGAACAATCTGATTGCCGGCCGTTTCTATGGTCAGGCGCTTGAGGGGAATCCCACCTCCCCCGGCCTCGACATCTGGGTAAAACTTCCCGGGAAACTGGTCGCCGACGAATGGTACAAGGGAGCCCTCGAAGACCCCGGTTACTATCACCACGACCACGGCGGCAAGGACTGCTACAAAGTGGCTGTATCCCTCGGCGGAGGCGCCTCCGTACCACTCATCGGCGGTGTAATGTGCTATCCGGCTACAAATTACCGCAGCTGCGAGATTCTGGAGCAGAGCCCGGACAAAGTCGTATTCGCCCTCCACTATCCCGAATGGGAAGCCGCAGAAGGCGTTTTAGTCAGCCTTGACAAGAAAGTCTGCGTAGAGGCCGACAGCTACTTCACTTCCGTCGAAGACAGCTACTGCTTCCGAGGCGCAGATTCCCTGACCATAGCCGCCGGCATCAAGCTCCACGGAGCACAGCAGACCCTGGTCGATTCCCTCGAAATCTCCGACCGTTACGCCATCTGGGAAAAAGCCTCCGACCAGAGCATCGAGCCCGAGGACGGGATGCTCGGAGTCGCACTGGTCCTTCCGGGCGCCGACGGCCTGCTCGTCTCACACGAACTTGACCACGCCCTCCTTCTCAAGACCATCACCTCCGGCGAAAGCGTCGCCTACAGCATCGGCTCCTGCTGGTCCAAAGGCGAAATCACAAGTTCCGCCGACTGGTTCAAACTCGTCGCCGGGCGCTGAAGCGCTTCCTGATCGAGCCCTGGGCTTGTTTTGGCCCGTGAAATGCAAGTGCGTGACTTGCAAATACTTACAAAAAAATCGTCTATGTGGTTTTACATAGACGATTTTACATAAATAGCTGGTGCTAAACAACTTGCATTTCACGGCAAAAATCAGCACCGCTAAAGCTCAGGACGGGTGACTACACCTCGATCGGCTTGTACTTCGGCACGAGGGCTTTCATAATGCTCCAGGCGATGAGGTAAGCGACACCGCAGAAGCAGAACATAATGAAGTAACCGGCAGGTTTTCCGCTGAAGCCAAGGAAGGTGAAGGCGTCACCCATCTGCTCTGAATAGGTAAAGAGCTTGCCTGCAATCTTCTGGATGAACATCGAACCCACACCACCGGCCATTGCACCGATACCGGTGACAGTGGCGATAGTGCTCTTCGGGAACATATCACCGATGGTGGAGAAGAGATTCGCGCTCCAGGCCTGATGTCCTGCGGCGGCAAGGCCGATCAGGATTGCGGGCCACCAGGGCGAATTGAAATGGATGCCGAGGGGCTGGGCGAAAAGCGCCGCAATCGGGAAGAAGGCGAAGATGAGCATAGCCAGCATACGGCCGGCATATGGGTTCATTCCCTTCTTGTCCACGAAAATCTTAGGCAGGTAGCCTCCGCCGATGGACACGATCGTC
>JAEEJZ010000074.1 GCA_016282145.1 Bacteroidales bacterium
ACGATATAGACCCAGGTCATATCGGCCCAGATCATATCTTTCTTGTCCTTGGACGCATAGACGTTCCACCACGCGGTCATACAGAAGATGTTCAGGATACCGGCCACACCGTTCATCACATTGTGCCAACCGCCATACTGCCAGACACCCTCGGAGGTGAGCCACCACTTGTTCCAGCCCATCACGGCGCTCTCGAAGTCAGAGACGCAGGCAATCAGGATATTGATGGCCACGATGATGAAGGGGAAGGGTTTGAACCAATGTTTGGCGCCGATCCCCCACTTGTACTTGATCATCATAAAGCCGATGCACCCTGCCGTCGCGGCATAGAGTTTGGCATAATGGAACCAGCCCTGCATATAGACGTGGGTCTGGTTCTCGAGTGCCCACTGCGCTCCGGTCTTTACCCCGATCAGGATGGCGAGGAAATACACGGTAAGCGCCAGCGGAACGGCAAAGAACATCACACTGCCGCCGAATTTGGTACGGCGTGCAAATTCATTGAGAAGAATGAGTCCTAAGAGGACTACAATCAGCATCCCCCACTGAGAAAGGGCATGCTCTCCATAAACTTGAAAAAACATAATGGTTATTAATTATAGGTTATTAATGGGTTGGTTTCATTTGTCGGGACTCCTTCCAGACAGACCAGGCGGCCCATACAAGGGTAATCACCAGGGACATCGGGAGCCCCACGCCAATCATTTCCCGCAAGACGACGACGCCCCCTCCTTCTGCTCCGAGGGCGGTCAAAAAAGGAAACTTCCAAGTCAGTTCCCCGTTTGCGATATGATCGACAATCAGCATAATACTGCCTCCCCAGAGCATCTTCTCGAGGGAAGCAAGGTTGCGCCCGAAAAATCCGGTCGAATCCGGACGGATGCGGCGGTACGCGCTAGTAGCCGCAGCCTGAATCAGAGGTACGATAAAACAAGACATTATACTTCAATTTCTTTGATTTCCACTTCATTTCCGCGAAGCAGCACGGTATCGGCGCCCTTGCAGCCGGGACAGGTTTTCCCGTATCGGGTCGTCGCATATTCAAGACCACAGGAATGACATACGGTTACGGCCGGGATCGTGTTGATTTTAAGTTCGCAGCCCTTGAGCACGGGTTCCTTGTCGGCAGCCCATCTCCAACAGTCCTGCAACATATGCGGCACGACGGTGGATACTTCGCCGATATCCATCACCACGGTCCTGACCCGCTCCACATTATTCTCCCGCGCAGCCTCCAGGACATCCCGGACGATATAAAACACTATGCCCAGTTCGTGCATACGGCAATCATCGGCATAATTACTTCTTTTTACTGAAAGCAATCTTCCCGGCCCGTTTGATCATATAGGGCAATATTCCGCTGAACTTGTCCTCGGACGTCCGCATATGGCTGGCCTCCGGATGGACACGGAAGAGATGGATGGCATCGAACCCGCACTTGGTGGTACAGAGACCACAGCCGATGCAGCGGTTCTCGTCCACCACCGACGCTCCGCAGGAAAGGCATCTGGCGGTTTCCTTGCGCACCTGCTCCTCCGTCAGCGTGCCGTGATACTCGCGGAAAGCGTTGTCCTGCTCGATGTCCGAAGGCTCCTGTCGGGAAGAATTGTCGTAAGACTCGACCAGGATGTCCCCCTTGTCCAGTTCAATGAAATCCCTCCTGTTGCGGCCGATGGTCATATGGCCGCCCTGTACAAAGCGATGCAGGCTTTCAGCAGCCTCCTTGCCCGCGGCAATCGCATCGATGGCGAACTTCGGGCCGGTAAAGCAGTCTCCGCCTACGAAAATGTCAGGCTCCGCCGTCTGGTAGGTCAATTTGTCCGCCACGGGATACACGCCGCGCAGGAATTCGACCTTGCTGCCTTTGAGCAGATCGCCCAAGAGAACCGTCTGCCCAATGGCGAAGATCACCAGGTCAGCATCCAGCGTAATCCGCTCATTCTCATTGTATTTCGGAGCGAACCTATGTTCCTCGTCAAAGACGGAGGTGCATCGTTTGAATACAATTCCCGTTACCTTGTCCGTGCCGAGCACTTCCATCGGTCCCCAGCCGGGATTCAGGACGACCCCGTCCTCGCGGGCTTCCCGACGCTCTTCAAGTGAGGCCGGCATAATGTCCTCTGTCTCCAGCGAGAGCATCGTCACTTCGGAAGCCCCGCTTCTCTTCGCCACCCTGGCCGCATCGATGGCTACGTTACCGCCGCCCACGACCACGACTTTGCCGGAGACCTTCCGCGCACCGCAATTAGCCTCGTGCAGGAAATCGATGGCGGTCGTCGTGCCGGGAAGGGTCTCGCCGGGAATGCCCGGAAGGCGCCCGCCCTGGCAGCCGATGGCGATGTAGAAGGCCTTGTAGCCCTGCCCGCGCAACTGCTCCAGCGTCACGTCCTTACCGACCTCGATACCCGTACGGACCTCGACGCCGATTTCTTTCATAATGTCTATCTCGGCGGCAATCACCTTCTTGTCCAATTTATAGGAAGGGATGCCGTAGTGCAGCATTCCGCCGGGCACTTCGTTCTTTTCGAAGACGGTCGGGCGATAGCCCATCGTCGCCAGATAATGCGCGCAGCTCATACCGGCAGGACCGCCGCCGATAATGGCGATTTTCTCCTCCCAGCGCTCCTGCACGTTCGAGCAGATGTTCACCTCGGGGACGAAGCGGGTCGCTGCATCCAGGTCGCGGTCGGCAATGAATTTCTTCACTGCGTCGATGGCGATCGGACGGTCGATGGTGCCGCGGGTGCAGGCATCCTCGCATCGGCGGTTGCAGACGCGTCCGCAAACGGCGGGGAAAGGATTTTCGCGCTTGATCAGTTCCAGCGCTTCGGTGTATTTGCCTTCGGCGGCTTTCTTCAGGTAGCCCTGTACGGCGATGTGCGCAGGACAGGCCGTCTTGCAGGGCGCCGTACCGCTCGGGTAGCAATTGATGCGGTTCCGGTCGCGATAGTCCTCGTTCCACTTGTGCGGGCCCCATTTCGACGCGTCGGGCAGTTCCTGCTTGGGATAGACCTGCGGACCTTTCTTCGTACAGAGTTTCTGGCCGAGTTTCACCGCGCCCGCGGGGCAATATTCCACGCAGCGGCCGCAGGCAACGCAATTCTTCGGATCCACTTCGGCCACATAGGCGCTGCGCGAAAGGTTCGGGGTATTGAACAATTGCGATGTACGCAACGCATTACAAATCTTTACATTGCAGTTGCAAATCGCGAAAATCTTACCTTCTCCGTCGATGTTCGTCACCTGATGCACGAAGCCGTGGTCCTCCGCCTTGCGGAGAATGGCCATCGCCTCTTCATAGGTAATATCGTGGCCGCGGCCGGTCTCGCGCAGGTAATCCGCCATATCGCCGACCCCGATGCACCAGTCGCGGTAATCATCCGCACAGCCCTCGTCGAGTTTCTTGCGGCCGTAACGGCAGGAGCAGATTCCCACGCCGATATGGCCCTTATACTTCTTCAGCCAGTAGGAAATATGCTCGATGTCCACGGACTGGTTTTCCAGGGAAATGGCCTTTTCCACCGGGATGACGTGCATCCCGATACCCGAACCGCCCAGAGGGACCATCGGCGTGATTTTCTCCAAGGGCAGGAAAGTCATGCGCTCAAAGAACATCGCGAGTTCCGGATGGCGGTCCATCAGTTCCGTGTTCATATTCGTGTACTCCGCACTGCCGGGCACGAACATCGGCACCCAGTAAATGCGGTCTTCGCGATTGAAGCTCGTGCCGGGATCCGGTCCCTGCCCGTTCGTGTAATGGTCGCCGTAGTCGTATTCCAACATCCCGAAATACGCCAACTTGTCCAGCAGGGCGTCCAGGGACGCGTCGTCAGGCGTATAGTGCTTCTTCGCGTTCATGGCATGCAACTGCGCGTAACTGTGATGCTTGCGCACCTTGACGGGATTGCGCGGCAGCATATCCAGCAGCAGGTCCAGGGACGCTTCTCGGGTGGCCGCATCCATCTCATCCTCGAAGATGCAGGCCAGACCCCAATATTCGGGAGCGTCCGTCGTCATCTTGATTTTTCCGGGGACACGGTCGGTGACGTGACGCACAAACTTGATCAGCTTGGGATTCGGATTCTTGTCCCCTTTGTGTTTGGGAACATATTTGGTAGATATCTCTGGCATAATTATGCGCTATGCTTAGTTATTAGTCTTCCATTCGGTGACCCGCTGCAAAAGGGCGCGGGCGAAGGCCTCGATTCCCTCTCCGGTCTTGGCGCAGACAGGATAGATTTCCGCCCGGGGATTACGCATAAGGATATATTCCCGGCACTTGTCCATATCGAAATCAAAATAGGGCAGCACGTCCGTCTTGTTGATGACGACCAGGTCGCAGACCGAGAACATCAGCGGGTATTTGAGGGGCTTGTCGTGGCCTTCCGGAACAGAGAGGATCATCGCATTGCATACGGCGCCGGTATCGAATTCCGCCGGACAGACAAGGTTGCCGACGTTCTCGAGGATGACCAGGTCTGCATTTCCGATGCCGACATTGTCCAGCCCCTGGCGCGTCATTTCCGCATCCAGGTGGCACATCCCTCCGGTATGCAGCTGGATGGACTCAACGCCGGTGGCTTCCTTGATCTTGACGGCATCCACGTCGCTGTCTATATCCGCCTCCATTACCGCTATGCGCAGTTTTTCCTTGAGGATATTGATCGTACGGATCAGCGTGGTGGTCTTTCCGCTTCCCGGAGAAGACATCAGGTTCAGCAGATATACTCCCCTCTCCTTCAGCTCTTTCCTCAGCGCCTGTGCATCTTCTTCATTATCAGCAAAGACGCTTTTTTTGATTTCAATAACTTTAATTTTATCCATTATGTGGTCAGAAATTCCTGCAATTTACGCAATCCGAAGGTGAAAGCCAAATATTTTTTAGATTCTCGCAAGGAATGAGTACTTTTGCATTCTTATGACCACAAAAGAACACTATTTGGCCCCTGTGATGGAGATCGTGGAGACCAGCTGCGAAGCAGCCCTTCTGTTGGATGCCTCCCCTTATATCGAGTCTGGCCAGGACAATGATTGGGGGAACTACTAATGAAAACGAAACTTCTGAAAATCGCGGTGCTGGCCATGACCGCCGCACTCCCCTGCGCTTGCGGGGTCCGGGAGAATGCCCCGGAAGAATTTACCGGAAAAATTGTATTTACGGCTTCAGGCGCCGATGCTAAAACAGCCTTTGCCAGTCCGGAGAACGGCTACTATCCTTGTCTGTGGACCGGCAATAACGAATGCGTCGCCCTCAACCTGAACTGGGCGGAAAAGCAGGTCGCCGCCGTCGAAGCCGCCGAAGACGGACGCAGCGCCTCCTTCGAATTGGAATTTGAAGCCGTCGAAGCGCAGAAATACGCTTTCGCCGCCCTCAGCCCGGCATCGGCCGTTATCGCTGCAAGCAGCAGCCGTCAGGCCTGGAGCATCTGCCTCCCGGTCCGTCAGCATCCGCTGCCCAATTCCCCGGACGAAGCGGCACAGCTGATTTCCGCCGTAAGCACGGATTACAGCACGATGCCGACGAAGGTGAGTCTGGGCTTTTCGCATATCAGCGCCTACGGGAGACTGGCCATCAGCGGCCTGCAGAACGGCGATGCCGCCATCCGCAGCGTCGAACTGACCTCTTCCGTCCCCTTTGCCGGCCAGTGGTATTTCAACCCGGCGGACGGCAGTCTCACGGACGACGGCGCCTCTTCCACGATTGAGCTGGAAACGGACAGCGTGGATGACGTATGGTTCTCCTGTCTCCCCTGCGAGATGAGCGGCCAGACGCTCACGGTAAGCGTATTGACGGAAGCTGGCCGATACAGCAAGACCATCCGTCCCCGCGAGGGTCTGGCTTTCCTCCCCGGGAAAGTGGCCCGTATCGCCGTGGATTTCAGCGGCATCGAGGCGGAAAGCAGTGCGGAGGTCTTTACGCTCGTGACCGACATTTCCAGCCTGGCTGCGGGCGATGAAATTCTCATCGTCAATGCGGCCGGCGACCGTGCGATCGCTTCTCAATACAGCAATCAATATCGCACCGAAACCAGTGTCAGCGCCGTGAACGGAACGATTGAAGATTCGGGCGAAGCCACTGTTCTTCTGCTTGCGGCCGGAAAGGGAAACGGAACCTGGGCCTTGGCGGACGGGAACTCCTATCTTGCCTCAACTTCCAATAGTAAAAAGAACTATCTTGCTACCCAATCGTCGCTCGATAATTACGCAAGCTGGGCCATTTCCATCGCTTCAGACGGAAAAGCGACGCTCACCGCACAAGCGGGTAGCAGCACAGTCATCCGGTACAACAAGCAATACGCGCGCTTCAGCTGCTATAAGCCCGCCAATATCGGTACCAACGGCACCTATGACGTCTGCCTCTACAGGAAAGGCAGCGGAACCGCCCCTGCGGAAGATGACCCGATGCTCGCTTATGAGCAGTACGGGCTGAACCTCGGCGGGATGCAGCGCTTCTACACCCCAGGAACGGACCAGTACCTGCGCACCTATGACGAGAACGGCACGCAGACCTTCGTCCTCCTGGAGAGCGATAATAAGGAACAAATCGAAATCATCGGCTACAACCCGTCGATGCGCAAGGGAGACAAGGCCACTTTCAGCGTCATCTGGCGCAAGGGGCTCTCTACGCAACTCAACGGAAACTGGACCCTGACCCTCGTCCGCGAGGACGGCCCGAAAGTCTGGCTCTCGGACGGCAGAGGCGGTGGTGTCATCATTAAGAAATAGGAGGAGAAAGCCATGAAGAAGATCATTTCCACCCTGCTTGCCATTTGTCTTGCCGCTCCCCTGCTGGCCGTTCCGGCCCGGCCCGGCAAGTTTAGCTATACCCAACCGGACGGTACGGTCATCGAACTGCGCCGCTTCGGCGATGAATTCAGTCACAGGACCGTCAATGCCGCAGGACAGGAAGTCCGTATGGATGCGGACTGCTACTACCGCCCGTTCACCAGGGCAGAGGCAGAAATCAGGACCGCACGCAGGGTCGCCCGGGCAAGGCGTGCTTCCGCCAATGCCAGACGCGTCAAAGCGGCATCGGGCAAAGACCTCAACCAGGGAGAAAGGCATATTCCCGTGCTGATTGCTGAATTCAAGAACCGCGCTTTCTCCGTCAGCGACCCCAACGCCAAATTTGACGCGCTTCTCAACCAAAAAGGCTACTCCTACAATGGAGCGCTGGGCAGCGTCCGGGATTACTATGAAGAAAACTCAGACGGGCAGTTCCTTCCGGTTTTTGACGTTTACGGCCCTGTCACGCTCTCCAGTAATATGGCCACCTATGGCGGGAACGATTCCGACGGCAATGACAAGGCCGCAGAACTGGCCCTATACCAAACGGCCAAAGCCTTGGACGGAAATGTGGATTTCTCCAAGTACGATTACGACAAAGACGGGGTCGTAGATATGGTCCTCTTCTATTACGCCGGATACAACGAGGCCGAAGGCGGCGAAGAAAACACCATCTGGCCCCACAGTTGGGACATCAGACAATCCGACAATTCCACCATTACGTCAGGCAACATTTTTGACGGCGTAAAACTGGGCAACTATTTTTGCACTTCGGAACTGGACGGCGCGACGGGAACCACATTATGCGGCATCGGCGTCACCTGTCACGAATTCGGACACTCGCTTGGCCTGCCGGATTTCTATGATACCGATTATGGCGATTCCGGCGATACCTATGGCGAGAACCACGGTTACGCTGCGGAACCCTACAGCTATTCGCTGATGTGCTCCGGTTCCTACAATCACGACGGCAAGTGCCCGCCCTACATGAATGCAGAAGAACGCATCATGCTGGGGTGGCTTGCACCGGAGGCCATCCAGACCATCTCTGCTTCTGGGAATTACACCCTTCCTGCCGTCCAGAACGGAATCTCCTACAAGACCCTGACATCACGCGACGGAGAATATTTCCTCTATGAGTGCAGGAGCTCCCTGGGATGGGACAAATACCTTCCCGGCGGTCCGGGACTCATTGTCTATCACGTCGATAAATCTTCCACGATGGTTTCCGTCTACAATGAAGACGGGAACGCGACCAACATTTCCGCCGCGGAACTATGGAGCGACTGGGAACACAGCAACCAGATCAACGAAAACGCCAAACATCCCTGCTATTACATTGTTCCCGCACAGGACCAGAACCGCATCTCCCAGAAGTGTTATACGGGCGAGTATGCAGGTTATCCGATTGAATACGACGAAACGAGAATCCCTTTCCCGGGCAACGAGACCATCACGGTCTATACGCCGGTCGACTGGGCCGGGGTCAGCGGTCCTGCCAATATCTCCAATATCAATTATTCCGATGCCGATAGCCGCGTTACAATGAAAGTCACCATCCCTACGGGAGAATTGGATTACTGCGTCATCGACAATCCCGGAAAAGGCGTTTACCAGAGTGGAGAACTCTTCAACTTCACGCTCATCGCCCCGGAAGGCGTCGAACCGCAGTCGGTCCGTTGGTCCTTTGACGACGAACCCGTTTCCGGAACTTCGCTTGTCCTTCCTGCCGGCGCCCATACAATAGAAGCCGCCTTCACACTGGAAGACGGCCGTCAGCAGATTCTCTGTTTAGAGATTATGGTCAACTAGCCCTGCGGCTTTTCGCTCAGAAGAGTTTTTTGAGCAGGAATTTTAACGGCTCGATCAAGAATCCGTTGTTATCCTTCTGGATACGCAACTCATTCTTGAGCAGTTCGTTCTCCAATTCACGCGCATTACGTACCTTCTTCTTTCCATCAAAGAAAGCATCGGAGAATACGGCGATGAGCGCGGTCTTGAACAACTTCTTGCGAAGCAGCCAGATCAGCACGAAGATAACGGCCAGTCCCCCGCTCACGTAGAGCGCAGCAAGGGCATAACTGCCGATAGCTTCGCCGATATAGAGCGTCAACGCAAAGGCCAGGGAAAGCAGCAGAATGCCGCCTACGATGATAAGCAGCAGAATGGCAGCCACGGAGGAAAGCCCCCGGGAAAGCCATTGCGTGGCATAAAGCTTCAGGCGCTCTGCCCGAGGCTCCAGGAAGCCCAGGAAATCACTGTTCATCTTCCGCTTCCTTTTTCAATTCGTCCATCTTGGCCTTTACGAAATCAACGCCTTCCTTGGCGGCTTCCTTGACTTTCTCCTTGGCTTTTGCGCCTTCTTCAGTCTGACAGAAAAGGACAGCGGCCGCACCGGCGGCAAACCCTAAAAGGAGGGTGGCTAAAGTATTGGTTTTCATAGCTTAAGTGTTATTGATCAAACGTTTGACTACTTTATTGTCTTGCAGGAAGCGGCCTGCGATCACACGCACGACCGTATAAGCGGGAATGGCCGCCAGCATACCGACGGCCCCGCCGATATGGGACGCCATCAGGATGACGATGAAGATTTCCAGCGGCGACGCCTGGATGCTCTTGGAATAGATCAGCGGCTGATAGACGAAATTGTCCACCAACTGCACCGCCAGCATAATGACCAGCACGATTCCGGCGAATACCCAGATATTGACGTCCAAACCCACTCCGGCGCCGTATTTGAGCACCACGCAGAGCAGCACGCCCAGCACCTCCCCGATAATCGGGCCGATATAGGGAATAATGTTCAGGATACCCGCGAGGAACGCGATACCGGCAGCATAGACGAAATCGATGCGGGCGATGACCCAGAGTCCCAGGAAATCCAGCAGCGCCACTCCGGTCATCTCCAGGATCAGACCGATGAAGTAGCGCGACAGCAGGTGCTCGATATCCTCGATGGCCGCTTTGACGGAGGCTTCCACGCGGTCCGGGGTCAACGCGGCGACAATCCGGGTAAAGAGCGTTTCATCCTTGATGAAGAAGAAGGAGATAAAGGCCACGGAGAAGAGGCCGATCGCCAGTCCTGCCACCACGGATGCCACGGAACCGATGATGCCCGTCAGGCTGATATTCGAGGTGAGTCCTTTGAGATAGTCCAGTATCTTTCCCAAAGCGTCGCTTCCGCTTTCCATACCGGGAATGATGCCGGCCAGCCAGCCATTTACATTGTCCAGGATATTCCCCTCCGGCAGATGCATATCGCTGAAGAGCGACGCATCCCGGATAATCATCGCAATCACGGGAAAGACCTGAGTAACCGCAAAGAGCAGTACGGCAAAGATGAGGACGAGGGTCAGCACGGCAAGCAGCCAGTCCGGTGCCCCCCTGCCCTTGATTTTCACTTTCCGGAACAGGCGCATCAGCGGCTGTCCGATCAGCGATACGATAAAGGCCAGGATGACGTAAACCAGCACGCTCCTGAAATACCAGCAGAACAGTACCGCGGCAGCCAGCGCCCCCAGTTTGAGGAGATACCCCGCCAACTTGTTTACATTACTCTGTGTTTCCATATTCTGCGTAAAGATACACATTTTTCAATAGAATCCGCCTCCCCCGTCGCGGCTGCCTACGGTCGGTCGGGTACTGCATCCGTCGGAACTTCGCTCACATTCGTTCGCTCCGGACTCTTCCACCGTATCCTGCGTCCTTGCTACGCAAGAACTTGTCTCCGGCGGACCCTACCCGCTCCCCGTGGCCGCGGGTGGCCCGTCCTCCGGATGCAGTACCCCTCCCGCCGCTGCGGCAGCCGTCGGCGCTGATAATGGAGCGAGACAGTGTTGAAACGTCGCTGTGTAGGCGCCCTATGCTGTGATTTATTGCAGCACAATCATTCTGAAATGGGGCGGACAGATCGCCCGCAGTCGCGGCCGCGGTAGTAGTAGTCCTTCACACCGCCTGAATCGAAGCAAACGTGGTACGCGAGGTCCGGGTAGCCCGAATCGAGGGACGAGGACCAGTAGAAGCCGCAGGAGCCCGCATAGTAGAGACTCGAACCACTCCGGCTGCCGGCAGCAGGAAGGAATATCCACTTGTCCGTGTATCCTTCCTTGTTACTGGTTACCTTTCTACCGTATACTCCATTTAAGGTTGTCCAGGTCCAGGTGCACTGAGTCATCAACTCATTGAGTTCGTCGTATGTAGGCATGCGCCAACTACCGCCCCAATTGACCGCAGCAGCGTCATCCTCAGGATCCAGGACGGTCTTATTGTCTGTGAAACCGTTGTAACCGTAACTGGAATTATTGCAGTATTTGGTCAACTGGTTTGAACTGCCGTTCATACACCATTTGTAAGTGGACCAGGAATAATCTTCCTTAGACTCAACCTCTCCCCAGGCAAAGTAATCGCCGTACTCCCAAGGATATGATGCGCCAACGTTAATGGACGCCCACTTGACAGAAAGTCCCAGGTCTACCAACTGGTCAAACTCAGTGGTTACCACAACAGCACAACTTGCGCTGTACCCTCCATCAATAGTCTTCACAGTAATTTCCGCCGAGCCTTTGCTGACAGGCGTAACAAGACCATTAGCGGACACTGTTGCCACAGACTCATCTGAACTGCTCCACGTTAATCCTTTTTCGTATGCGTTAAAAGGAGTAATTGTTGCCGTCAACTTTATGGTCTCACCAATATTGAAAGTCGCGTTCTCGGGAGAGACGGAGACACCGTTCACGTGCACGAGTGTCAAATCGCCGTAAACAGGGCGGATAGTTCTCCCACAGCAGCGATCGCTAAAGCCTCCTACATCCGCATTGGATGCATAAACACTCACGTCGTATGCATAGAATGCAGCGTATACGCCATAGTAGTAAGATGGGAAATAACTGTTCGTACATAGAGACGAGGACCAGAAGCCGTCGATACTCTTCTGACTATCATAGTTCGAGGTATACCTGTCAGCAGAAAAAGGAAGGAATATCCATTTGTCCTTGTGGCCAGCTATTTTACTTATAATTTTAAATCCAACTATACCGAATCCGTCCTTATCAATCAATGTAGTATACCTCCAAGTACAATTTTCTCGAAGCTCTTTCCATTCATCATTGGTTGGCGTACGCCATTTGCCACCCCAGTTGACCGTTGCAGCATCATCTTCGGAGTCAAGAACTATCTTATAGTCTGAAAAACCGTTGTAACCACACTGTGAATCTGAACAATATTTAGTAAGAGAACCATCACTATGGCCTCCTCCCATACTCCATTTATAAGTTTCCCAGCTATAATCCTCCTTCGGTTCGGTTTCGCCCCAAGCGAAGGCATCTCCATATTCCTCCGGGGAAGTGGCGCCCACATTACAGGTTGCCCATTTTACGCTTAGGCCTAAGTCCACCATCTCATAAGGGGTGTCGTCATCCTCATCTTCTGGGAGCGTCGCGTCCGTGTAGGTCAGGCCTTCATCTACATTGTCCAGCATTCCAAAGGCGGAACGGTGAATCGTAATCGGCTTGGAAATGGTCTTGACCGCCCTTTGCGTTGCGGTATAGAGCGTAACCGTCAATCCCTGGGCGTGCATCTGCGGGAGCATCGCCGCAAAGTAATTTGCCCCGGGGACGAGGCTGCCGTCTTTGGCATTGAGCACCACGGAATCCACAGGCTCGGTAACCTCAAGGATTTGCGGCTTATCGTCCTCTCCGAAATCAACACGAACCTTTCCCGCCATCGGGCTGCCGTCGTTGGAACGGAAGACAACCCGCTGCACGCCTTCAGTGACAACCGAGAAGCGGGCGCCGCCGCAGACATTCCAGAAGGCCAGCGAGAAGTTTGTACTTCTAGCAACGGCAGGAAAACATTTGTCCGCAAAGGTCCCTTCCGCGGCCGCCTGCTTTGATTTTACTTTCAGGCTGACACTGTTGCGGTCGGAAGTATTTTCAGCGTTATAGGGATAGACGGCCCAGTATCCGGGGAAATCCCCGCTGGATTCGGAATAGCCTACAAGGGCATTCCCGACAAACGTCGCTATTGCCTGTGGCTTGGTGTTCGTAGAGATGAACTTTGCAGATGCATCCTCGCCAATGAAGACGTTGATTTCTTCATTTGTATTCCACCAGATACTGGTTCCGTCTTCCTGGAGGACAGTTTTCGACCCATCGGCCTCCGCCCAGACAGCAGTAAACTCCAAGGTCTTATTCGTACTTTCGTTGTTGGATTCGGACTCCTTCGTGCAGGAAGTCATCAGGGCCGCCAACGCAAGGGCGGCAAATATCATTTTTACAGTTTTCATAGTCATTCTCAAGAGATTACCATTCTTCATAGACCAGGCTTTCATTGCCGCCGGGCTTGGGGCTTTCGCATAGGATATCCTGCTCAATCGTGGGCAAAATAAAAGCAGAGGGCGCCTCGTAGAAGAGAAGGGGGCCAGGATTCGGAGTCATCCGTGATTCTATTGTTATCCCGATGGCTCCCGAGCGGGCGATATTCAAATACAAAAGTGTGGAGCCATTCGTTTATCCGGGTGGAGGCTCTGGACGGCCTAGCATCAAATAAACAATACCCCACACTCGTATGGAAATATGCCAAAAGGCACTATTAACCACACAAGTGATGAATGGGTTTGCCTTACCTTGATGCTAAGAAATTGTCCAGATTTCCACCCAAGGATAAAAGCGAAACACTTTCATCTACATATTTATACCGTTCTCTCGAACGACGTCGCTAAGGTAGTAAAAATCCCGCTTCCCAGCAAATATCACTCTCCTTTGCGTAAAAACGTGTATAAAACGTAAAAATCTGCACGTTGGAGGCGCCTTACCCCTTGCATTCATTGTTTCATTGTATAGTTTTGCGGCGATGATAATTTTTATTAATTTTGCGCTGTCTGATGACAGCACAGTATAAG
>JAEEJZ010000075.1 GCA_016282145.1 Bacteroidales bacterium
CAGTTGGTCAAAACAATTAGCCTTTTCCCCATCATATTTCACAGCCCACAGCCGCTTATCGTCAAGTATCTTATCAAACGTCATAACAGTCTTTTTGCAAAGATAAAAACAATATTTGTATTGTACAACACAAGTGTTGTGTTCAACCCCGGTTTCTGTTGTTTAAATTGCATCAATTCTTCGGTCGCATTTGGTCGCATTTGGTCGCATTTTCCGTTCATTATTTGAATACACCGCTGGCAAAATTCAACCACTTGATAGACAAATAGTTAGATAGCCACCAAGAATACACGATAGCCACCAGTTATTTAGCTCCCATCCGAGGCACAACAAGACTTTGTAACTTGCTACTTTTCAAGCACTTTACAAGGTCTTGTTTATTATATTCCCCATTAAAGATAGAAGTACTTAAAGGCAATTACTCCAAGCTCCACTCATACACAGGCTGCACTGTTATTGTATGGCCGCCCCGCAGGATCTGTTCACTCTCGTGATCGGTGAGAAGCAGCAGAGTGGGTCGCTATGATTGCTTGGAAATCGTCTGTGACGCCATCACCCTTGGCCCCGAATTTCTCATAGGTGGGATACTTCGGAGCGGCGCACGAAAACGCGAATAACGGGCACGAAGCAAGAAACAGAATCTTATTCCTGCGTTAGAATTCTAAGATAGCGATTGAATTATTGTTCAATTTGACACTCACGCTTCCGTCTTCGGAGGGGAAGAGAGGAATCTCGGTATAGTTATGCCTATAGTCGGTAAGATGGCTGAACACTACCTCGCCCGGAGTGTATCCCTTGACCGAGACTTTGACAGTTGCAATATTGCAGGTGTTGTTATCTCCGTTGTAACGAGTGAGCATCAGCACTGTTTTGCCGTTCTTTACAGATGCTACAGCATAGATGTCGCCATCTCCGCCCTCAAGAGCGCAATCACACTGATCCCCGCGGAGTTTACTCCAGGCATAGAAAGTATAATATGTAGGCATATGCCTCCTTGTCTGGGGATCGTAGAAACCGCAGAAGGAATCCACGTTTACGCGGAAATCATAAAACATCAGCATGTCTACCGGGGCGTCCTGCATCGCACACATAACGGCTCCCACGAAAGCGGCGCCCTTATTGTTAAGGCGGGTCTCAAAGTTATAGTATTCGTTTGAAGATTCAGAACCGATTTTTTTCAACTGCCAGTAATTCCACTCGGTCAGGAAAAGCTCGGCATCTTCATAACCGTACTGCTTCATCCAATCCCTGATCATATGGGCCTCCTGCACATAGAAAGCAGGTTCAACATCGTATTTATGCCATGTAATGAAGTCGATAGGGACATCGTGGGCGCGCATATACTCGAAAAACTGAGGGAAATAGGGATAAGTCCTGTCTCTTCTAAGTATCCTGCAATATGAGGGGCCGCCTATCTTCAGGTCCGGGAAACGCTTCTTCAGGTGTTTCGCTGCCACGGCGTAGAGTTTATGGAACTCTTCCAGGGTGCCGCCCCAGGTACGGGGGTCGGTCTTCCATCGCTCTAAATCCTGGTCCAGATCGGCCTCGTTCCAAATCTCCCAGTAAAGGATGTTGTGGTGGAAGCCGTTTGCCCAGCCCTCGTTGTAGTGCATGATGACGTGCTCGCATATCCTTGCCCATTTCTTGTAATCCTTGGGAGGACAGATGTGGTATTTTGCTGCAGTCTGGCATTCGATGGTCTGGCCGAGCCTGTACATCACCTTGGCGCCGGAATCCAGCAATGTCTTGATGTAGGCATCGGTTTCGCGGAAATCATAGGAAGATTCCTTATCGGGATCCTTGCTGAAATCAGGGAATACGTCGGAAATATCTACAAGATGACTGCCGTAATAATCACCACAAGGAGAATCGTGGGTGCGGCTGAACGGGATGTTCAATATGCGGAAGTCCTCCATCTGCTGCGAATCATCGCCTACGTTTGGACCGTTATTTACGGCATTCATGGGCTTGATAGGGCCCTTGATTACCGATGGATCTACAGTAACATTCACCGCCTGGGAAGAAATATCGGGATGTACCTTCTGGGCGTGAATCTGCCAAGCACAGACCGCAAGGGTAAGAATGACGATGGATAATTTGTTGCTGTACATATTATTATGCATTATTTTATACCGTATTTACGTAGAATCTTGAGAATTGGCTTCTCGATGGATCGCTCCCAAATGGAATAGCCGTTGTCGTTGGGATGTATGCCGTCGGCGGTAGAGGATTCGCCGTTATTTTCCGGTGTGCAGGCGAATAGCAGGCCAAGGGCAGCGAACATTAAAACAAAGCGTTTCATCATCAAGAAGGTTATTAACACGCGAATATAATGATTTTTATGCAGGTCAAAAACAACCGAGGCACAAAACTCCGCGGATAGAGAAGTAGCAGAACAGTTCTCGAAAAAAAATCGTAAGTTTGCGTATTCTATCATGGAAGCTATGAAAAAGATACTCTTTGCATTCGTTTTGCTGCTTGTCGCAGCAGGCGTACAGGCCCGGGATTTTACCTGGAATGACGGTGTGGAAGCCTCCAGCCTCACGCTGGTGGGAAAAGCATTTGAAACCCCCAACCCCTATGACCGTATTGACACGGTCCGTTACAAGGGGTTTGACAAAGCGGAGAATACGATGTGCCGTCAGCCTGCCGGACTTGCCGTCCTGTTCCGGACGGACGCAACGGATATAGGCGTTTCAATGGTATTCGGGGAAAGAAGCAGCACCAGTTACAGGTCATACCGCGGAGTTGACCTCTATATCATGAAAGACGGCCGCTGGACCTGGGCCGGAATGAACGATTTTCCGGCCGATCACAATAACCCCAGCCTGATCCAGCGCGTCGTAAAACACATGGACGGATCGATGAAGGAGTGCATGCTTTACCTTCCCCTCCGTGCTGAAGTATTTTCCTGCAAAATCCACGTTCCCCAAGGTGCGACGATCGAAGCGATGGAGTCTCCTTTCCGCCACAAGATTGTCTTCCACGGCAGCAGTTTCACGCACGGGGTCAGCTGCGGGCGCGCCGGAATGAGTTATCCGGTGCAGTTCATGCGCCGGACCGGCATGCAGATCATCCCGCTCGGATTCAGCGGCCATTGCAAGATGCAGCCCTATTTTGCCGATGTTCTGGAGGATATCGAAGCGGATGCTTACGTCTTCGACCCCTTCTCCAATCCGGGCATAAAGACAATCAAGGAGCGCCTGCTTCCCTTCATCGACAGGATGGTTACAGCCCATCCGGGCAAGCCCGTCATCATACAGCAGACCATCTACTGGGAGAAGGAGAACTTCGACACCGATGCACACGCAGAGTTTACGGGGCGCCGTGCTGTGGCCGACAGCCTGATGAAGATTGCCTGCAAGAAGTATAAGGATGTCTATTTCATCGTCCCCGATGCCGCACTCCACAATGGCGAGTCCTCAACTGCCGATGGTACCCACCCCAACGACAACGGTTATTCGCTCTGGGAGCGCTCCATTGAGAAGCCCATCCTCAAGATTCTACGCAGGTATGGCGTAAAATAAGGATTGCCTGGTAATTATTTCAGCAGCGTGCTGCAAAGCCACATCATGGCCATCTGCCCGTGAGGATCACCGTTGGAGCGGGGACGGTCCATATAATGCTCGCGGCTGTTCTTTTGGCCGGTCCCGATGCATACTTCCGCAAGGTTGGCATGTTCATCCAACAGCCCGCACAAAGATATCCAGGCCTTACGGGCTGCAGGACCGTATGTAGCCTCGTCCAACAGGCCAAGCCGTATTCCTTCAACAAAGGAATAGGCAAACATGGCCGTGCAGGAAGACTCGTCCCAAAACTCCGGATCGTCAATCACCTGCCCCCACATGCCGTTTTCGTGCTGATATTTCAGAAGCGTAGGCATCATTTTCAGATAAGCTTTCGTCAGGGCAGGCCGATATTCACTGTCTTTCGGGAGATAGCTTAGAAGCATCGGCAGGCCTGCCGCCATCCAGCCATTTCCACGTCCCCAGAAAAAAGGAGCCTCGGGAGCATGATAGAACAGGCCATTATCCCGCTGGAGGCTATCCATATACATTTTCATCTCACGGGCTGCCCGGTCGATATACTTGCGGTCTCCGGTGGCCCGGTAAGCCTGGGCCTGAAGGACCGTAATCATGTACATGTCATCAATCCACAGGCGCGTCTGCGGAGAATAACCGTCTGCCAGGTATTCCCGCTGACGCTCGATGGGGAAATTTCCATTGCCCCCCACCTTCTGGCCAGGCTCCCCGGTGGGGTCTTCCCACTGATGGTCCGCATACCTAAGTCCCAGTTCCAACGCCCGCTTGTCTCCATTCATCAGATAAATCTCAAGCGGAATGGCCCCGAAGATGGAGTAATCTACGTGATTGTCGCGATTGCGCTTTGACGCTCTCTCTCCATAGAACGGTTCAAAAAAATCAATCAACCGTTTCTCCAATTCCTTGTTGTGGGAACGGTGGGCAAACTCGATGGCGTTGACCCACAGGCTTACCACGGAATAATTCATTGCCTTGCCACGTTCATAATTATATGGGGCCCTATATCCGGGAAGATTGTTTCCATAGTCAATAGGATCGGAGGCCAGCAATTGCTCCGCTACACGGTTTCCTATGGTTTCCACGCTGATGTCTTTGGGGAGATCTTTAAAGTTCCGCAGTGCGAGTTGCGTTCCGCAGGAAGCGCAGAGCAACGCTGCACCCAGGATGCCAACGACAGCAAAAATACCCCATATGACTATCCTATTCTTTTTCATATCCTTCTTTTTTAAAAGACCTGAATCATCTTGCGAGCTGCAGCAGCAGAAATATCCCTGCTATTCCATAACGTACACCGGGCGGATGGGGAAGCCATAGCAGCGGCTGTTGCTCCAGATGCCGGCGCCTTCGTCGTTGATATCGATGCCGAGGTTGAAGGCTCCGTCCGGGCCGCCGGTGGCGCCTTTCGAGAGGGTTGAAGTCCAGAAGAAGCCACGAATACCGGCGAATTCAGACTTATTCCCGTTCATCAGGCCCGTGTAGGGCAGAAAGATGCTGTTACCTGTGGCTTTCTGGGTGACTTTTGCACCGTACACACCCCCGGACTGGGCATGGAAATCCCAAGTATATCTTGACGTATTGGAAAGCGTGGCAATGAGCGCGATAGCCTCTTTCTCGGTAGGCATGCGCCATTTACCACCCAGTTTCTTGGCGACGATATCATCTTCGACCTGAAGGGCCTTGAAGCCGTCAGGTGTCCCTTCCCCGCCCCACCAGCTGATTTCGTCAGCCAGGCAATATTTCATGAATTTCGTCCCGTCCGAATTACTGTACGGATAACTCTTCCACAGATATTCGGTCTTGCGAATGGTGCTTCCCCAGGCGTAGAAATATCCGGCTTCCTGCTCCGCCGTGGCGCCCAGATTGAACGAGGCCCACTTGATGGTCTTACCATCGACCCTGATGCCAAGGTCTATGGCAATCGGAGTGACGATGTCACCGTCAGGGAGGTCATAACTCTCCTTCCCGCAGGAGGATATGCTGAGCGTCAGAACGACAGCAAGGGAGAAAAAAAATAACTTTTTCATATTCCGTTGCTTTAATTTTGACGCAAGATAATGATTTTCTGCTGAATCCTCGATAAAAATCATCATCGTTCATCGTATCATAGAAAAAATTTTACCTTTCCCGATAATCCGCCTCCCAGTCATAATCAATCTCCCGGTCAGGCCGGTCAGGCCACTCATTCAAACCAGGATCAAACTCCGTGAACGGGCACAGCAATTCCGTTGCGGTCATCTCCTCAATAATTTCCTGCACATACGACGGCAGCCTTGGGAACAGATCATAGCAAATCCGACGCTCAAGCCAATTGACGCTGCGGCTGTAATCCCAAATCCCTTTCCCCGGCTGCATTCCCCCTGCCGGAATCACGAAGCCGACAGACTTCCATCCCAGGTCGCTACGCGTCTTCTTGCAAATAGCGACGAACCATCCGCCCCAATACGGCCCCAAAACAATATCCACGGCCTTTTTCGGCTTCTCGGAAGCCCACTTGGCACAAAGCTGCAGCACCGGGGTCAGTGCCCCTCCCTCAGCCCATTCGCCCACCCGCGCCATCATCCAAAACGGCTCCGCCCTCAGGGAATCCGCACCTTTCCACACACCGGACTCATACCACACCGCCGGATCAATCTGCCCGTCGCATCGTTTCGGAAGTCCCAGCGCCGGTTGTTTCCGCGACGCTTTCGCCTGAATGAGGGCCGGCGGCAAAAGCTCCTGGGCCGCAGCAGAATAAACTGAGGTCAGGGCAAGCACGACGCTTGTAATCAAAGAAATTCCTGATATCCTAGCGTTTTGAAACGGCAGCGGCATATTCCGCATCGTACATCTTCTGAATCTGTGAAGGGCTGAGAATCCTGCGGAACTCATGGTAATACCTTTTGCGGAGTTCCAGTAGTTTCGAGCTTTTCTCGAAATCGCTGAGAATCTTCGCCTCGGTATCTTTTTCCGCATCACCGCTCTGCTGTTGTACCGCAGACATGATGACCGCACTTTCCTTTTTGTAATTCTGGTACAAGCTGATGAAAGCATCCTTTTCCGATTCCGGGACCTGGATGGTTTCGGCTATGCGTACGGCGGCCATATGGATCATCTTCTGCCGCTGGCTGGGCTGCGCATAGACACTTATGCCTAAAAAGATGAGAGCAAGTATTACCCAAGGTTTCATATTCTACTGGTTTATTTCATAGAAAATATCAATACGGGACATTTCGACCTGGAGAGCAAGATATTTCTCTTCTTCCTGAACACGTTCCGCCGTCCTGACGGCGAGCACGCTTCCGCTCACAAGGACGATCAGGGCAATGCCAAGCAATGCCGCCCTTCTACGTCTCCTGATGCGGGACACTTCGGCCAATGTCCTTTGCATACTCTTATCGAAGTATCCTTCCGGAACAACCAATTTCATATCACTCATTTGTTTATCTCCTTTTCTATCTTTTTTCTTGCTTCGTGGTAACTTACCATCAATGTATTCTTGCTTGAGCCTGTGATTTTCGCGATGGAGTCATAATCCATATCATCATAATATCTGAGACAGAAGACCTCACGCTGCAGCGGTGTCATTCCCGTGAGAGCGCCGGATATTATCTGATACACACTATTGTCTGAAACGGGGTCAGCATCGGCAATTATCGCTAACGGAAGAGTCTCCATCCGCGCATTATCCCTGTGTCTTTTGAAATACCGTCTGATTTCATTTGTTGCAATCGCATACAGCCAGCTTTTCAGCGCATCCTTTTCCCTGAGTTGCCATAGCCTCTTATATGCCTTGATGAAAACCTCCTGAAGGATATCTTCCGCATCCTCATGGCTCAAAACGACTTTACGTATGTACCAGTAAAGAGGCTGCTGGTACATACGCACTATTTCATTGAAGCTGAGTCCCGAGATGCTCATTCCGTCATCTAAGGTAGTAATTTTTCAGCGGCTTATACCCAAGTTCCTGCATAAATTCGTCCCATTTTTGCGGCAGTTCCAATGCAACGCTGACATAACCCCCTCCCGGCATTGTCTGCACCTTGTTGCGGGCGTTGTCCCCGGTTATGATGAATGCGGTCATCCCTCGTTTCATCGTGGGAATCGTCTTCATTTCCGATGCATCGGAATCATACCATCCGGGGACTGCTGTCATCTCCGCCTCCTCCACTCTGCCCAGATGGGCCGTATACTGCCTCAGGTTGTGTTCGCCGCCATCCTTGCGGCTGCCCGGATTGGCGTAATAATTGGCAAATGCGCGCTCTTTCAGCGGCCTGCGCGATTCAGCTATCAGCATATGTTCCAACGCTTCGGGAGATTTGAATTTCTGTGCGAGAATGGCGGCCACCGGCTCAGTCATCATAATCGTCCTGAAAGTGTACTGACGGCCGCTGCCGAGTGCAAACTGGGCGCGCTCGGAGATGTCCCACGCAATCAATTGCATCACTTTCACCGGATCCGTGGTAGACGGTGCCATATTGTTGCCCCACATCAGAGCGGACCCCAGAGTGATTACGCTCTCATTTCCGTCAAACCCCTTGCGGACGTGATAAGGTTTCCAGCCTACGCGCTGGCAGGCCTGCTCGTCCTCCACAAGACACCAGGGCATCAGGTAGCCGAAGGTTCCCATTCTGTCCTGCTTTACATAATAACCGCACAGGTTCATCAATGCCAGATTCAAGAAACGACCAATGGCGACGTTTGCCTCTTCGTTTATCTGCCCCTGCCCGCAATCGATGCCCAGCTGGCGTGCGACGGGGCCGTTCAGCCAGCAGTATGGCGACCATGCGTGGGTGCTCGCCAGCGTTCTCCGGAAATTGCCGTCGCCAAGGCCTTTGGTCATTGCAATCAGTATGGGCATATATTCTGGCTTGCACCCGGACATCACGGCATTTACCGCGATATGCCAGGCCGTGGTGTTGCGATGAGCTATGGGAAGGACAGCCACGGTTTCATCATAACGGTACGGTGTGTATTTCAGGTATTCGGACACTTTCTTAAACGTCGGCGGAATGATGGGCAGCCCGTCTGTCCAGTTCTGTTTCTTGAAATAATCATTGATTTCATCGAGCGTGCCATAAAATACATCATCGCGGATATCTCCTTTCACGGTGGAGGCGGCGCTGATTTCCTCAGGGGTGAGAGGGTTGGTAAGCGCTTTCACTATCTGGGGCCAGAGTACTTCCCTTGTGTTTCTTATGAGCGTCTCTTCAGCGTCGGCGGCAAAGGCCCCCGGATACTGCGCCACTCTCATCACCGACACTCCGTTGTTGCGGGCAGTATATCGTACCTGATCGCTGAATCCCGGTCCCGCAATCACCACGGCAGGGATTCCCAGATACTCGGCGGTAATGGCCGATCCGGTCTCCTTCGGGGTGCAGAGCCCACAGCCGCCGTTTCCGGAGATTACAGCATCCACCGCCATGCTTCGGAGTCTGGCCTTGAATTCCTCATTCTGCCTACGTGTCACGCCAGGGGCCGGATAAGGTCCTGAAATACCGATTTCGTCAAGAAGGATGACCTTCGCCTTAGGGTAGTTTTCAAGAATGAGACGTTTAATCTCCGGATGGGTGATATGGGTCATAAAACTCACCCCCACCACAGCGATGGTTTTTCCATTCAGGCTTTCAAGCCTCGGAGCCTGCTGTATCATCTCCACATTCGAGAAACCGACAGGAGACACCACGGCATAGCCCTGAACTGCCGCGACTGCCGCTTTTGCGGAAACTGCCTTCTTGCCGCTCTCCTGAGTCGCAGGTTTCGATGTCGGCAGATTCTTTTCAGTTTTCTGATATTCGACGCGGCAGGTCTCGTCGCATATCATTCTTTGTACCTGGGCTTCTGCGGATATGCAAAGCGCAAAAGAGGCCAGAAATACGACTGCCGCAAGAGTAATTGAAAAATGTTTCATAGCGCTTATCCTGATATTTCACAACATTAAGATTCCTTCTATGCGGAAATCTTAATGGAAGCGCTTGATTTAACTCACTTATTCCGGGAGTCATTCAGAATAAATCGGGCTAGCAACAGGGAGGTCTTATAGGCACCCATCGAGGTCTGGTGCTGATTGGCATTGTAGGTATTCTCGAAGCAGTCCGGCGTAAAGAAGTCATTATATACCGGGGCCTGGAGATCCAGCCAGGGATAATTCCCGATCACCGGTGCAAGGTTGGCGTGCAGCGCCTCCGGATGCGCGATATGCCCGTGGTACATCGGGATGGTGAGGAACATCACCTTGATACCCTTTTTCTTGCAGAGCGCCAGGATCTTCTGCACGGAACGCTCCGCATCGGCCCCCACGGTCATCGCAGCCCCGTCCTCGGGCGGCCCTTCCCGCCGATAACGCTCCAGCGTAGGATCCTCCAGCCCGGTGGTAAAGCGGACGAAGCGCCCCAGATACTCCTTATCCCGATAGGCCGGCGGAACAGGATGCTTCCAGTTATAGGAAACCAGCGCCGGATTGTCAAACAGGTAACTGTGATTGCGCAGCGTCTGCGACCAGGCATAAGGCGCATTGTCCACCGAGAAGAGGAAGGGCGTGGATTTGAGTTTCAGCCAGGTATTCCGCCGGTTTTCAAAACTCTGGAACTGGCAGCTCAGGTCTATTCCGCTCAGCTGACGCTGCCGGTAATTCCGGATCGTATAGGTCTCTATGACCAGCAGCTTGGGCTTGCAGACCGTCAGCGCCTCCTCAAGCATATAATAGGAATCGGTAATGCGGTTCCCCTGCGAGGCCAGGATAAAACAGCGCCGCCCGAGTTCCTTCGACAGCACTTCCGGCAGCAATCCGGTATAGGCGTGCGAATTGCCGAGCACCAGCACGTCGATCGCGTTTTTCTTCTGCTTCGCGTATTTATACAGATAGTACCAGCGCTTGCCGGTATGGTTGTTCCCTTCCTCCTGCGCAAAGACGCGGCGCGCATCCAGCAGCGCGACCAGAGCTCCCGCAGCCAGCACGATGGTCAATATTTCCAGAATAAACTTTTTCATCGGCTAAAACTGAAAATAAAGGAAACGGGAATCATTGCCGATGCCGTAGTGCCCGAGCAGCACCAGCAACAGCACAACCAGAACGGCACAAAGGACGCGCACAAAGGGACTGAGGCGATAAAACTTTGCGGCGATAAGCTCTCCCCTGCGCTCCCAAAGCCCTTCCTGCACGGCCAGCAGCAGAAGCAGCGAAAGCGCAAAAATCAGTTCCGCGCGGCCCAGGCCGAAGGAGGCCAGTTCCGAAAAGCCATCGAAGCCCAGGGCGGAGAACATCTTCAGCGCGCTGCCGAAGTCCGGGGCACGGAACAGGATCAGCGACAAGGCCCACAGCGAAAAGACGATGGCGATTTTCAGCGGCCGGAAGCCGCCGATGCGCCCGAGCGGCCGGTCCAGCAGCACCATGAACAAGGCGCAGAGGAAGCCCCAGGCTACGAAGGTCCAGGAAGCGCCGTGCCAGAGTCCGCTCAGCAAAAAGACGATAAAGACATTCATCACCCTTCTTGCCGCGCCTTTGCGGTTGCCGCCCAGCGGGATATAGACATAATCGCCGAACCAGGACGAAAGGGAAATGTGCCAGCGCTTCCAGAACTCCTTGAAGGAAACTGAAAGGTAAGGCCGGCGGAAGTTCAGCATCAGTTCCATCCCGAAGAGCCGGGCCGAGCCGCGGGCGATTTCGGAATAAGCGTAGAAATCCGCATACAACTGAAAGGCGAAAAACAGCACCGCAAGCAGTGCCGGCAGGCCCGACAGGCCCTCCACCCCTTTCCAGGCAGCATCCACATAGACGGCAAGCCGGTCTGCAAGCAGGAGTTTGAGCGAGAGGCCCCAGAGAATCAGGCCGACGCCCCGGACAGCCTGCGCGTAATCGAAGCGGCGCGCCTGATCGAACTGGGGCAGCAGGTTCGCCGCCCGCTCGATGGGACCCGCGACCAGTTGCGGGAAGAAACTCACGAAGGCAAAAAAGCGCAAGGGATTGCGCGAAGGGACGATCTTACGGCGATACACATCGATGGTATAGCCCAGCGCCTGGAAGGTATAGAAACTGATGCCGACCGGCAGGATTACCTTCAGCGCTACAGGCGTTCCCTTCCAGCCCAGCATCGTCAGCAGCGCGACGAAACTGTCCACGAAAAAGCCCGCGTACTTGAAATACGCGAGGATGCCGAGGTTGACGGCGATATTGAGCGCCGCCCAACGCCCCCGCGCCGCCCCTTCTCCGGCATCCATCCGGAGGGCCGTCCAGTAACTGGAGAGCGAAGTGAAGGCAATCAGCAGCGCGAAACGCCAGTCCCAGGCGCTGTAAAAGGCATAACTGGCGAGCAGGAGCACCCCATTCTGCCATACGCAGCGCCGCTTGGGGAAAAGCGGCAGCCAGTACAGCACAAAGACCAGCGGCAGAAACAGCGCGTATGAAAAGGAATTGAACAGCACGCCGCTCAGCGGATCACAAACAAATCAGCGCGGGATTTCCAGAAAGCACGCAGGTCGGACCAGCGATAATACGGGCCGATGACGGGCGTAAGGCCGCCGACGGGCATTTCCTCCCCGTTCAGCAGCACTTTCACGAGCACGTCACCGGAGCGCTTGCCGCGGGGGCGGTAAAAGACACACTGGAGGTTCCCCGCCATGGGCGCCCGGAAATTCTGGAACCAGAGCGGCATTTCCTCCGCGGTGGGAGCGACCGTGCCGATGCCGTCCACATCCAGCACCATCAGCAGCGCCAGCAGGCAGTGGTCGTGTCCGAAACGCAGGTCCGCACCGCGCGAACCGGCCTCCAGACGCGCATCCGCCTTGGCGAGCATATCGTCCACGATGGCCGAAACCGGCGTGCGGTACTTATAGTACTCGCGGTACTCGTAGTAATTGCAGACCTCCCAGAAGCCGATCAGTTCCTCTTCGTTCATCAGATTGGAAAAGTCGATCCGGTCCTTTTCCGGAATGCTCCGCCATCCTTCCACGAGGATATTGATGTAATAAAGGAGATACCCGCGGGAAACGCCTTCCAGCGCAAGGTCCACATCCTTGAAAAGCCGGCCCAGCATCGGCCGGTAGGCGGGAAAACGTGCGTCGAGGTATTCGTCATCGGAAAGCGGATACGGGAAGGGCTGCTCCGGCCCCTTGTAGGCAAAGGGATTGGACTTGGAGTTGGGGCGGGTCGCCTGGATATCCATCAGGCCCTGATGCGCATACACCTCGGCTTTCGGGGCCGCACGGGAAATAGCCGCACAGCACGAGGCCATGCTGACGATCGAGCGTTCCGTCGGGGATGAGCAGGCGTCCACCTGACTCCCCTTTCCGAAGACCGACGGGAAGGAAGAAACCATCGTCTTGCCGATAAACTGATGCTGTTCCCAGCCCGTCGGGGTCAGGTCACCGATCAGGTACTGCATCGTCTCCCAGCGGGCATTCAGCGTATCCAGCAAGGCTTCGCCGTAAGCGGTCAGATTCCCCTGCTCACGGCCCTTCGCCAGGCGCTGCATCAACATCGTATAAATTTTCGCCGAATAGGCATAGCGCGAGCCGTGCCGCCCGTAATGGCTGATGTAGAAGGGTTCATAGCCCTTCGGCGAGGGCGTAAGCGCCACTTTTTCCAGGCGATACAGCCCGTCCAGGCCGGCACGCTTGTTTTCCTCTCTCCGCACCTCATCCCAAACGCTCGTCCGCTGGGCAAAGAGCGGTCCCGCCGCCAAAAGCAGCAGCAAGACCAGACGGGAGCGGGCTACCATACCTTCACGCGGTTTTCAGGCGCAACATAGAGGGAATCCCCTTCCGTGATGCCGAAAGCTTCATACCATGCATCGATCTGCGGCAGGGCGCCGTTGACGCGCAGACGCGCCGGAGAGTGCACATCCATCATCACCAGATAGCGCAGCAGGTCGTCGGTAGTCGTTTCCGCCCAGACCGTGGCATAGGAGAGGAAGAAGCGCTGCTCGGGCGTAAAGCCATTGTCATCGCCCAGGCGGCCGTGCTTCTGCTGCCAGAGCTTCAGGGCGTCGAACGCGACGTTCAGACCGCCGTGGTCGGCGATATTCTCACCCAGGCAGAGGCGGCCGTTGGCCTTCAGTTCGCCGGGGATCACCCAGAGGCTGCTGAAGTAGTCCGCCATCGCGTCGCAAGGCTTCTTGAAGTTTTCTCCGTCGGCTTCCGTCCACCAGTCGCAGAGGTTGCCGTTCTTGTCATAGAGCCGGCCCTGGTCGTCGAAGCCGTGGGTCATCTCGTGGCCGATCACCACGCCGATCGAGCCGTAATTCGCGGCGGCATCGGCATTCAGGTCGAAGAGAGGCGGCTGCAGGAAGCCCGCAGGGAAGCAGATTTCGTTGGTGGTAGGATTGTAGTACGCATTCACCATCTGTGCCGGCATCTGCCATTCGCTCTTGTCGACGGGCTTTTCGTACTTCTTGTCATAATTGAGCTGCCAGTAGAAATCGCTCGCGGCACGCACGTTCTCGTAGAGGCTCTTGGCAGGGTCGATGACCAGGCCGCTGAGGTCATCCCACTTGTCGGGATAACCCACCTTCACGGTGTAGGCCGCCAGTTTCTCGAGAGCCACCGCCTTGGTGGAATCGCACATCCACTCCTGCGCCTTGATACGCTCGCCTAGCGCCGCCTGCAGGTTCCCCACCAGTTCCAGCATCTCCTTCTTGGCGGCCTTCGGGAAATACTTCTTCACATACATCTGGCCGATGGCGTCGGACATCAGGCCGTCCACCAGGCTCTCGGCGCTCTTCCAGCGCGGGTTCTTTTCCTTCTTTCCGAAGCGCTTGGCGGCATAATCGAAGTTCTCGTCGGTAAAGGCATCGGAAAGAAGCGACGAACCGCCGGAAATGATATCCCATTCATAAATGGTCTTGAGGTCCTCGAGAGGGGCGGTCATCAGGATTTCACAAATCTTCACCACCGGCTCCGGCTGGCCCAGGTCCACTTCTTTCGTGCGTCCGAAGCCCGCATCGGCAAGCCAGGTCTTCCAGGGGAAGTCCCCGCAGAGCGCCTGGAGGGAGTCCACGGAAATCTTGTGGTAATTCTCTTCGGGAATGCGCTGGCGCTCCTGGGAATAGTAAGGCACGGCTATCTCGTTCTCGATGGCCCAGATGCGCGCCACCTTGTCGGCCGCCACTTCCTCGCTGTAACCCGTCAGGACGAAGAGTTTGCGCATATGGTCCTGCATCAGGTTGCGGGCGCGGACATTCTGCGGATCGTCGGAGAGGTAGTAATCGCGGTTCCCCATCGTCAGGCCGCCCTGGCTGATGCATAGGATATTGTTCGCGGCATCCTTCTCATCCGCGGCGATGAATACGCCGAAGAGCAGCGCATCGTGCTCCACTGCGCAGTAGTGCAGCAGCTCTTCGCGGGTGGCCAGCGCCTCCAGTTCGGCGATATGGGCCTGGATCGGCGCGGCTCCCTCGGCATTCAGCCGCACGGAATCCATCGCCAGATTGTACAGGTCGCCGATTTTCTGTTCGATGCTGCCCTTCTTGTTGGGCTGCGCGGCGATTTCCTTGATCATCGCCGCCAGGGCCTTGACATTGTCGTCATACACCTTGGTGGTGACGCCCCACATCGGATATTCGGGCGGCTGGGGGTTCAGCGCCGTCCAGCGGCCCGTCGCATAGCGGGCGAAATCATCTCCCGGACGCGCCGTGGTATCCATATTCTCGTAATTGATTCCGGCGGTCTTAACCGGACCGCGGCAGCAGGCGCCGGTCAGCACGGCCGCGACTGCAAGAAATACAACAATCTTTTTCATATTGCCAAATGTAGTACAATTTTCACAAAATCTTCCACCCCGAGTTTCTCCGCGCGCAGGTCAAAGAGGGGGTCGGAACTGTCAAAGCCTTCCGGAAGCAGGGGTTTCAGGGCATTCCGCAGGGTTTTTCGCCGCTGATTGAACGCCATCTTCACCACCTGGCGGAAAGCCTTTTCGTCACAGCCGAGTTCTGTACGGCCATTGCGGCGAAGACGGATGACCGCCGACTGCACCTTGGGCGGAGGGCAGAACGCTCCGGGACCGACCTGCAGCACCGGAGAGATATCATACCAGGCCTGCAGCAGGACCGAAAGGATGCCGTAGGTCTTGCTGCCCGGCTTTTCCGCCAGACGGTCCGCCACTTCTTTCTGCAGCATACAGACGACTTCCGGCACGCGGTCGCGCTCGTCCAGTATCTTGAAGAATATCTGCGAGGAGATATTATACGGGAAATTCCCGATGACGCGATACTCCCCCGGGAAGATGCGGCTCAGGTCCAATTTCAGAAAATCCGCCTGGTAAAGCCGGCCCTGCACGCCCGGGAAATGCGTCAGCAGATATTCCACCGACTCCCCGTCCAGTTCCACCATCCGCAGGTCGATATCCCCGCGCTGGAGCAGATACTTCGTAAGCACGCCCGTCCCCGGGCCGATTTCCAGCACGTCGCGCACCCCTTCGCCGAGCGCATCGACGATGGCGCGCGCCACCCGTTCATCGGTCAGGAAATGCTGCCCGAGCGCCTTTTTAGCCCTGACTTCCATCTTTTCGCCGATAAAATACCGCTCCTGCGACGGAGCAAAGTGCCAGGAGGATCAGCAGCAGCGAGGAAGCGCGCGAAACGGCTTCCCCGCGGGCATAGGAGGCAGGGGCGAAGCGCATTTCCAACTCGTGCGTTCCCGCCGGGAGCGTCGCCCCCCGGAGGATTTCCTCTTCGAGCGTAATGTCCAGCGCCGTTCCGTCCTCGAGCGTAAGCGTCCATCCGTCGGGATAATACACTTCGCTGAACACGGCTTCCCCGCCGCTCGCGGAACTGTAGCGGTAGCGCAGTGCGTTCGGCGCATAGGAGACGAGTTCGATCGGCGCATGGCCATCCTTGAACCAGGCATTGCCCATGGCGTAAGGGTTGCGCACGGGCGCACGATTCGGCGCGACGATGAGGTAGCGGCAGTTGAGTTTCGACAGCCCTTCGAGGTACGGCAGTTCCGTCCCCGCGGCCAGCGCCTTTCTCGCCAGGGCAAGTTCCGTGGAAAGGTGCGCATCGATGTACTCCTGATAGCGCTGCAGCTTGGCCGGGGAATAACCGCCGATGTTCTTGTGCCAGTAAGAGGGATGCGAATCGTTGAAAGTATTGACGCTCAGGTCGGCGACGCGGTAGGAAGGATCCTTGTCCGCGAGGATCAGCTTGTCCACGGGACGCTGTGCGAACTGCGCCGAGAAGTCCTTCGGCGTCACAAAGTGTTCGGCGTTCAGGTAACGCTTGTCCGCCAGGAAGAGGTCTGCGAGCACGAGCAGGCAGATGCCGGCGGCCACCGCCGTCTTCGCAGCGGCATTCCGGGCTTTGGCCCCGCTCCAGACGACCAGCACGCAGCTGGCGCTGATCAGCAGCAGGGAACGCAGGGCGTCGGCGCGCAGCAGGCTCATGCGGTCAGCGGCGAGCGCATCGGCCAGGACGGCCGGCATCCCTTCGTCGTAAGGAGCCTTGAAATCGCCGGCGATGCCCGGGAAAAGCAGGCAGAGCAGGCAGAAGCCGCCGCTCAGCGCAAAGGACCACAGCGCCGCCTTGCGCAGTTTCTTAGGATCCGTCTGTCCGCGGAGGATGCCGTCTAAAGCGATGAAGCCCAGCAGCGGCAGGGTGAATTGCAGCAGCACCAGGGCCATCGATACCGTCCGGAACTTGTTATAGAGGGGCACGAAATCGTAAAAGAACTTCGTAAAGGCCATGAAATGGCTGCCGAGCGCCAGGAAAACCGCCAGCAGCGTGCAGAGCGCCAGCCACCATTTCTGTGCACCGCGGCAGAGCATCAGGCCCAGCAGGAACAGGAAGACCGTCACCGCGCCGATATACATCGGACCGGCGGTAAAGGGCTGCGGACCCCAGTAGAGCGGCAGGCTTTTGCAGATGGAGCGGGCATTGCCCTGTCCGGCACGCTTGAGCACCTTGTAGGTCTCGCTGTGCTTGGGATTGACGGCCCCGGACGAGGATCCTCCGTTGAAATTCGGGATCATCAGGTTGGGCAGTTCCTCCCAGCCATAGGACCAGGAAGTCGCGTAATCGAGTTCCAGGCCGGAGGTCTTGCCGTCCGAACTGCCGCCGCGCATGGAATACGGGGTATAGGCCATGGTGGGCAGGAGTTTCGAGGCATTGGTGGCGATGCCTGCACCGCCCAGGACCAGCAGCAGGGCCGAAACGGCGAAAAAGCGGCCCAGCAGGGCTTTATTCTTGACCAGCAGCGCAATCAGCAGGGCCAGGGCATAGCCGACGAGGAGGATGGCCAGATAGTAGGAAATCTGCGGATGGTTGGCCTTGACCTGGAAACTGACCGTCATACCGAAGGCGGCCGCACCGAGCAGGGTCAGCGGCCAGGAAGGCTTTTCCTGCAAGGCTTTGCGATAGGCGAAGGCGAAGGCCGCGACCACCCAGGGCAGGAAGGCGAGGGCCTGCATCTTGGTGTTGTGCCCCACCTGGATGATTTGCAGGTTATAGGAACAGAAGGTCACCGCAATCGCCCCTCCGGCGGCCAGCAACGGGCCTATGCCGAAGGCCAGCATCATCAGGAAAGCGCCGAGCAGCGAGACGAAGAGGTAGGTCGCCGGTCGGCGGCCGGTCAGCAGAAAGTCGTAGATTTTCTGTGTCCAGTCGCCTTTTGTGGAGGACTGGATGGTGGTGGTCGGCATACCGCTGAACATCGCCCCGGTCCAGGCCGTAGGGTCGTCCGGATGCGAGGCGTTCCATTCCGTCATTTCGTGGGACATACCCACCCAGCCGGAGATGTCGCTCTGATTGACGATTTTTCCTTTCAGTACTTCCGGCACGAATCCGTATGACAGCACCAGAAAACCCAGTACAATCAAGACGCAATATAAAAGTTTCTGTTTCATTTCTGATTCAATAAAGCCACCAGTTGGCGAGTCAGTTCCACCCGGGAGTATTTGGCGGCGGCGCTAGGGCGCGGGGCGCGCTCACCAGCAAGCCAGCGCTGCCATTCGTTTTCGATGAAGGCCCTGACCGGGGCGCTACGGTCCCAGTCGAACATATCGCCGGCGGCGGCATCACGCAGCAGCCGGGCGGCCGCACCTTCACTCTGGCCGATGCCCAGCACCGGGCGGGCGGCGGCCAGGTATTCGAAAATCTTCCCCGGCAGGACGGCTGCGTATTCCGGTTCACGGCGCAGGGGCAGCAGCAGTACCGAAGCGCTTTGCTGAAGGGCCGTCACCGCACTGTGCGGCAGGTAGCCGAGGTGTTCGAGATTATCTCCGAGGCCGGCACGCCGGATGGCGTCCAGGATTTCCCCGTCCACCTTGCCCGCCAGACGGAGCCGCAGGCAATCCCGCAGGCGCGCGTCTTCCCGGCACATGTCGCCCAGCGCCTGCCAGAGGTTCAGCGGATTGCCGTCGGCAGCGAAGAGGCCGGTATGCACCAGGGTGAACCACTCGTCCACCCGCTCCTCTTCCGGCAGCGGGGGAAAATCGTCCGGGTCGAAACCGTTGGTGATGAGTTCCACCGGAGTCCGGGTGGCCGCCTGGAAATCATCCCGCACGGGAGGCGATACGCTGATGACGCGCGTCGCTTCATCCAGTACGCTCTGCTCGAGCTTTTCGTGCCGGCGCCGGTTCCAGGGCAGCAGGGCCAGATGTTTGAAGTAGAACATCCGGGTCCAGGGATCGCGAAAGTCCGCATACCAGGGCGGGCAGGGTTTTCCCGCCCGCTTCAGGGCCCGGCAGAGGTCGCGTCCGATCAGGTGCATCGAATGCGGAGGACCGGTGGTGACGATGGCATCGACGGGATGTTCTTCCAGATATTTGAGCAGGAAGGCGACCGAAGGGCGTATCCAGCCGGCCCGGGGGTCGGGCACGAAGCAATTCCCCCGCAGGAAGAGCGATAGTTTCTTTTTCCAGTTGCCTCCTGAGCGGCTGACCGGGTTGACTTCGCGCTGCGCGCCGCCGTCGCTGCCCTTGCCGCCGAAAATCCGGCGATAGAGCGCATAGGGTTCCCGAATCGGGGTACGGATGACTTCCGCACAGGCGGGAACGTCTGCGCTCAGGCTGTCGTCCTCGGCAAGCCGTTCGGGATTGAGCGGCGTGTAAATAACGGGCTGCCAGCCCTCTGCCGGCAGGTATTTGGCGAATTTCACCCAGCGCTGCACCCCGGAGCCTCCGGTCGGCGGCCAGTAATACGATATGATCAGCAGGCGCTTCATAGTCCCAGTTCCGTTTTCATCGACCGCAGCAAGTCAAAGGCCTGGAGCGGCGTCAGGTTGTTCAGGTCCGTGCGTTCCAGTTTTTCCCGGATGGAGGCGAGGGTAGGATCGTCCAGTTGAAAGAAGGACAGCTGCACGCTCCCGTCCTCTTCCGGAGCGATGGCCGCCGCGCGCTTTTCGCGGGATTCGAGCGTCTTGAGCGTCCGCTCGGCACGTTCGATGACCTCGGCGGGCATTCCCGCCATCCGGGCCACGTGGATACCGAAACTGTGCGCTACCCCGCCCTCGCGCAATTTGCGCAGGAAAATCACTTCCTTCCCCTCTTCCTTGACGGCGATATGGTAGTTCTTCACCCGCTTGAAACGCTTTTCCAGGTCGTTGAGTTCGTGATAATGGGTCGCGAAGAGGGTCTTTGCCCCCTTCCCGCGCTCGTGGATGTATTCCACCAGGGCGCTGGCGATGGACATACCGTCGTAGGTGGAGGTGCCGCGGCCGATTTCATCGAGCAGCACCAGGGAACGCGCGGAGAGGTTGTGCATGATCATCGCCGTCTCCAGCATCTCCACCATGAAGGTGGATTCGCCGCGGGAAATATTGTCCGTCGCACCGACGCGGGTGAAAATCTTGTCGAAATAGCCGATGTGCGCCTCCTTCGCGGGCACGAAGGCTCCCGCCTGCGCAAGCAGCACGATCAGCGCGGTCTGCCGCAGCAGCGCGGATTTTCCCGCCATGTTCGGTCCGGTCAGGATCATGATCTGGCAGGCGGAGGAATCCAGCAGGATGTCGTTGGGCACATATTCTTCGCCCGGGGGCATCAGCGCCTCGATGACCGGATGTCTCCCCTGCTTGATGTCCAGCACCGTCCCCTTGTCCAGCACGGGGCGGCACCACTGTTTTTCCAGGGCGATGCAGGCGTAGCCGGCAAGTACGTCAAGCCGTGACACGATGCGGCAATTGGTCTGGATATCGCGGATCCGCCCCTGGATCCGGGCCACCAGCTCGGCATAAATACGGCTTTCGATTTCGTAGATGCGGGCTTCGGCGCTCAGGATCTTCTGCTCATACTCCTTGAGTTCCTCGGTGATGTAACGCTCTGCGCTGACCAGCGTCTGCCGGCGGATCCACTCCGGCGGCACGCTGTCGCGGAAGGTATTGCGCACCTCGATATAGTAGCCGAAGACGTTGTTGTAGCCGATTTTCAGCGAACTGATGCCCGTACGCTCGATTTCCCGCTGCTGCATCGCCAGCAGATATTCCTTTCCGCCGCGGGAAATGTCCCGCAGTTCGTCCAGTTCCGCATCCACGCCGCGGGCGATGACGTCGCCCTTGCCGAGGAACACCGCAGGGCTTTCTTCCAGTGTCCGGTCCACCTGTTCCATCAGGGGCCTGCAGTCCTTCATTTCCGCGGCAAGCGGCATCAGGACCGGGGATTCGCTCTGCGCGAGCAATTGCTGCAGCGGCTCCATCCGCGAAAGGCTCCGCACCAGTTGCCGGGCTTCGCGCGGATAGAGTTTGCCCGTCGCCGCGCGGGAGACGATGCGCTCCAGGTCTCCGATATCGCCGATCCAGCGCTGCACATCCTCAAGGGCGGCATCGTGCGCACAGAACCATTCGACGGTATCGTGGCGCTGGGCCAGCTCCTCCAGGTCGAGCGAAGGCATCGACAGCCACTGCCGCAGGAGGCGGGCTCCCATCGGGGAAGTACAGCGGTCCACGACCTCCACGAGACTGGTCCCCTCCGTGCCCGAGGCGGACGCGAAGACTTCCAGGTTGCGGACGGTAAAGCGGTCCATCCAGATGAACTTGTTCCCGTCGATGCGCGAAAGCGAACAGATATTCTTGAGCCCGGTATGCTGGGTTTGCTCCAGATAGAAGATCAGCGCGCCGGCGCTGCAGAGGGCCAGCGGAAAACGGTCCGCGCCAAAACCCTTGAGGGAGCGCGTCCCGAACTGCTTGCAAAGTTTTTCCCGGGCCGCCTCTTCCACGAAAGCCCATTCGTCGAGAGGGGTGATATAGACCTCGGGGAACTTCTCGCGCACGCCCTGGAGGCAGTCGCGCTGCACCACCAGTTCCTTCGGCGCAAAAGAAGAGATGAGGGTGGAAATATAGTCGAGGCCGCCCTGGGCCACCTGGAAAGTGCCGGTGGAGACATCCAGGAACGCAGCGCCGCAATCCGCTCCGTCGAAGGTCAGGCCGCAGAGGAAGTTGTGCTCCTTCTGCTCCAGCATCCCGTCGCCGAAGGCCACGCCCGGCGTCAGGATTTCCGTGATGCCGCGCTTGACCAGTTTGTTCTTGACCAGCGCCGGATCCTCCAACTGGTCGCAGACCGCCACCTTGTAGCCCGCCCGGATCAGTTTGTGCAGGTACTGGTCGATGGCGTGATGCGGAAAGCCCGCCATCGGCGTACTGCCCTTGTCGCCGTTGCTGCGCTTTGTCAGCACGAGGCCGAGCACCTTGCTGACGAGCACCGCGTCATCGCTGTACGTTTCATAAAAGTCGCCGACCCGGTAGAGCAGAACGGCCTCCGGATGCTGTGCCTTGATGGAAAAGTATTGGCGCAGCATCGGGGTATCTTCTGATTTCTTCGTCTTTTGCGTCATAAGAGGTTCGTAAAGAAAATCACCAGGATGGCCGGCGGAACGAGGTATTTCAGGAGGAAGTAGAATCCGCCGAAGAGGGCGGAAGACAGTTTGAGGCGGCCGTTATTGGTAAACTCAGCCTTGAGGGCAGAGCGCTCCATCTTCCATCCGGCAAAGACGGTGAAGGCCAGGGCGCCCAGCATCATAAACACGTTGGAAGAAACGAAATCGCAGAAACTGAAGACATTGCTGCGGAGCGAACACCAGCAGCCCAGCAGCAGCGCGGCGCAGAAAATCACCCAGGTCGCTTTCTTGCGGCCCCAGTGCAGGCGCTCCATCAGCATCGACACGCAGGACTCGATCATCGAGATTTCCGAGGTGATCGCGGCGATGAGGATCGTCAGGAAGAAACCGATGGCCATAACGCGGCCCAGCAGGGGCGACGCCGCTCCCATCTGCGCAAAGATGTAGGGAATGGACTCGAAGACCAGCGACGGTCCCGCTTCGGGGCGCAGGCCGGCCGAAAACACCGCAGGCATCACTACAAAGCCGGAGATTACGGCGAAAAAGATATCGAAAATCAGCGTCAGCACACTCGTGGAGAGGATCTTCTGCTGTTTTTTCATATAGGACGAATAGGTCAGCACCACGCCCATACCGATCGACATCGAGAAGAAGGACTGTCCCAGCGCACAGGCAATACCCCGCGGGGTCAGTTTTGAAAAATCCGGCTTCAGCAGATAGTCCAGGCCGTCTTTCGAGCCCGGCAGGGACAGGGAGAAAAGCATCATCGCGACAATCAGCACGAAGAGCAGCGGAATGCATACCTTGCTGAAACGGTCGATGCCTTTTTTAACGCCCAGGACAATGATCATACAGCTGAAACCCAGGAACAGGGCGTGGGCCAGCAGCGGTTCGATGGTCGAAGCCGTCATCCGGTCGAAAACGGCCGCAGCGCTCTCCGGGTTTGCAGAATCGAAGCCCCTCACCACCGAACGGGCCAGGAAATCCAGCGACCAGCCGCCGACGACGCTGTAGTACGAAGTAATGATGAAGGCGCCGAGCACGGCCAGCAGCCCCAGCCACTTCCATTTCGTTCCGGGGGCCAGGCTTTCCAGCGCATCATAGGTGCTCTTGCCCGCCTTCCGGCCGATCAGGGACTCCGCCAGAAAGGCCGGCAGCGAAATCAGGAAAGCGAAAGCCAGATAAACGATGATGAACGCCGCACCGCCATATTCTCCCACCATATAGGGGAAGCGCCAGATATTGCCCAGGCCGATCGCCGATCCCGCCAGGGCGAGGATTACGCCCATCCGGCCGAATTTCTCCCTTGATGCCGCCATTACTTCTTCTGATAGACTTCAAACTCAAAACGGTAACCCGTCTTCTCGTCGGTCAGGGTTTCCGAGACGGATACCCGCTTCCAGACCGCAGGGTCGATTTCAGGGAAAAACGCATCCGCATCCTTGATGACCGTATGCACCCGGGTGATATAGAGCGTATCCATATCGTTCAGGGCCGCCCGGTACACGGAAGCCCCGCCCATGATAAAGCCCTTTTCGGCCGGTTCAGCAGCCGCCCAGGCCTCCTCGAAAGAATAGACGCAACTCACTTCCGGAATCGGGTCTCCCCCCAGATTCAGCACGATGTTCTTGCGGTTCTTGAGCGGCCGGAAAGGCAGCGAGAAATAGGTCGTACGGCCCATGATGACCGGATAACCCTCGGTCACCCGCTTGAAATATTTCAAATCCTCCGGAAGGTGCCAGGGCAGGCCTCCCTTAACTCCGATGGCCCAATTGTCCGCCACCGCTACGATCAGACATTTTTCCATAAGTTCCTATACCGCTACCGGGGCTTTGATGGCCGGCCAGGGATCATAGCCCTCCAGCGTAAAGTCCTCGTACTTGAAATCAAACACAGATTTGACGGCGGGATTGAGCTTCATCCGCGGCAGCGCCCTGGGCGTGCGCGAAAGCTGCTCCGCCACCTGCTCGAAATGATTCAGGTAGATGTGCGTATCCCCCGTCGTATGGATAAACTCGCCGGGCTGCAGGCCACAGCACTGCGCAATCATCATCGTCAAAAGCGCATAGGAGGCGATATTGAAAGGCACACCGAGGAAAGTGTCTGCACTGCGCTGATAGAGCTGGCACGACAACTTGCCGTCGGCGACATAAAACTGGAAGAGGCAGTGGCAGGGCGGCAGGGCCATTTTGTCCACCTCGCCCGGGTTCCAGGCGCAGACCAGCATACGGCGCGAATCCGGATGGTTGCGGATCAGGTCGATGACCTGGGAGAGCTGGTCGACGCTCCGGCCGTCCGGCGCGGGCCAGCTGCGCCACTGATGGCCGTACACCGGCCCCAGATCGCCGTTTTCATCCGCCCACTCGTCCCAGATGGACACCCCGTTATCCTTGAGGTACTTGATATTCGTATCCCCGGAAATGAACCACAGGAGTTCGTGGATGATGGATTTCAGATGGACTTTCTTGGTGGTGAGCAGCGGGAAGCCCTCGGACAGGTCAAAGCGCATCTGATAGCCGAAGACGCTCTGCGTCCCCACGCCCGTCCGGTCCGTCTTGATCACCCCGTTCTCCCGGATATACCTCAATAAATCTAGATATTGTTTCATTGTATTATTGAAAGTCTTGCCCCTGTAGCGACGTTAGCGAGAAGACCTGCAACGTTAGGGCACATTTACCCGGATAGGGTTGCGAAGCAACAAGTGCCCGATGTTGCAGGGCGGATCGTAGGAGCTATAGGGGCAATATACACTCATTGAACAGAAAATGCAAAAATAATCGCCTGCGTAAAGGTCTCCCCGGCCTTCAAAAGCGTGGAGGGATACTCCGGCTTGTTGGGGCTGTCCGGGAAATGCTGGCATTCCAGGGCCACGGCGCTGTAATCGTGATACACCGCCCCGTCCTTGCCGGCCGGGCAACCCTCCAGCCAGTTCCCGGTATAGACCTGGATGCCGGGCTGCGTGGAAAAGACCTTCAGCACACGGCCGCTGGCGGGCGACGAGAGTTCCGCCACCTCCTGCAACTGGCCGTCCTGCCATCCGTCCACCACCCAGCAGGCATCATAACCCTTTCCGTAGTTGAGGGCCGGGAAGTCCGTCTTGATATCGCGCCCCAGGGGCTTGGGATTCAGGAAATCCATCGGGGTACCGGCCACCGGCTCGCTGTCCCCCACGGGGATGAGCGTATCGTCGGTGGGCAGGTATTCGGAGGCATTGAGTTTCAGGACATGGTTCAGGACGGAACCGGCCCCGTGCCCGTCCAGGTTAAAGTAGGCGTGATTGGTCAGGTTCACCACCGTATCGGCATCGCTCTGCGCCACGAAACTCAGTTCCAGCTCATTCTCCTCGGTCCAGACATAGCGCGCCGTGACCTTAAGCGTTCCGGGATACCCCATCTCGCCGTCAGCGGAAATGTACTGGAACTCCACCGCATCCCCGTCGATGCGGGAATCCCACACCTGGTTCTGGAAGCCCTCGGGGCCGCCGTGCAGGTGGTTGGGACCGTTATTGACGGGCAGGGCGTAGACCTTCCCCGCCACCTCCAGATGGCCTTTCGCAATGCGGTTGGCATACCTTCCGGGGCACTTGCCCGCGCAGGGACCGTCGGCAAAATAACTCAGCGGGTCCGGATAGCCGATGGCCACATCGGCAAGTTTCCCTTCCTTGTCCGGCACGCAGACGGCGAGGATGCCCGCACCGACGCTGCCCAGTTGTACCGAAGCCCCGCTCGCGTTCGTCAGCGTATAGCGCAGGATTTCTTTTCCGTCCGGAGCCTTGCCCCAAAGTTCTTTCTTGATTTGCATGGTTATGAGTTTTGATTTGTTTGCATTTTGTCGAGGTACGCGAGTACCTTTTCCGTCGGCGCGTCGCGCAGGATCACGCGTTTGTCGGCGGTCAGCAGGTAGAGCGACGGAATGGCCCGCACGCAGTAGAGCCGGTCGGCACGGATCACCCCGTCGGGATCGTAGCCGCTGATCCAGCTGTCGGGATAATTCTTCGCATAGGCGCGCCAGGATTCGATGTCTTCGTCGATATAGAGGTTCATCACCGCCAGCCGCCCGGACGCGAGCATCTCCGGAATGCCGGGATGTCCCATCACCTCCTCGATAATCCCCTTGCAGGCCTGGCAGCCGGGATTGCTGAAAAAGAGCATCACATACTCGGCGCGCACGGCATAGAGCGTCGAGACGCGGCCGCTGCGGGTCTTGTAGCGGAAATCCGGCACCTTCGCGCCGATGGGATTCATCGCACACATCCGCGCTTCATAGCGATAGGCCGGCAGCATCTCCTCCGGCGTATAGGGGCTCTTCAGCATTTTCCGCACGTAGGGCAGGTACAGGTCTTCGCTGCGCATCGGCGAATTAGGGTCGTAGAGATAGCGGATGACGATTTCGCCGAAGCGGGCATACAGCTGCTTCGAGGTATCGGCGGCGTGGCGCGCTTCCATCGCATCGAAGGCTTTTTCCACCGCTTTCTGCGCATCGGCGATCGGCATTTCTTCCAACAGGGCGCACCAGGAGGCGACCGCCTCCTCCAAGTCCGGGACGGGCACGCCGAGCAGCGCCGCCGAATCACAGCGGCCGTCTCCGCCAAAATAGGCATCCCAGTAATGCTCCGCAAGGAAAGCGGTCCGGTCGGCGGGGTCCACGATCATGCCGGGAACGGAGGGAACGGGGAAAGGACGGGTCTGCGCCTCTTTGCCCGGAGATCCGGTGCAGGAAAGGCAAAGCGCCAGCAGGCAAAAAAGCAGCAGATTCCTTTTCATTCCATAAAAAGCCAAAGACAGGTAAAGATAACCATTTTTTATGATAACTTTGTCCTTCGATGCGAAAATTTGTCCTACTCCTGACCCTGATGGGGCTGTCCCTCGCCGCACGGGCCCAGTTCATCAACTACGGCAGCGATGCACACCGTTTGCGCTGGCGGCAGCTGGAGACGCCGGCCTACCGGATCATCTACCCCTCGGGGACGGACTCGCTCGCCCGCGTCTTCGCCCGGGAGATGGAGCGGGTGCGCATCCCGGTCAGCGGTACCTGCGGCTTCGTACCCAATCAGAACTGGAAGAAGCCGATGGACGTCATCCTGCACACGCAGACCGCCTATTCCAACGGCTTCGTCATCTGGACCCCGCACCGGGTGGAACTGCTCACCGTCCCCTCCGCCTACGGGCCGATGCCCACGCCTTCCATCGAGCATCTGGTCCTCCACGAATCGCGCCACATCGCCCAGATGCAATATGTCAACCACCGCTGGATGAAGCCCTTCTACTGGCTCAGCGGAGAACTTTTCGCCGGCGCCGCGGCAGCCCTCTACTGCGGACCCGCGTTCTTCGAAGGCGATGCGGTGGTGGCGGAAACGGCCCTGTCCAACAGCGGCCGCGGACGGACCGCCGATTTCCTGGAATACTGGCGCGTCAGCGCGGACGAAGGGCAGAAACGCAACTGGTGGCAGTGGCGCTGGGGCTCGCAACTGCGTTACACGCCCGACCACTATACGCTCGGCTATATCACCATGGGCGGCATGCGGGCCCGCTACGATGCACCGGATTTCACCAAGCATTACTACGAGCGGCTCGGCCGCAAGTTCTTCCCCTTCTTCAACTTCCAGAAAACGGTGAAGGAAGTCTCCGGGAAGCGCTTCCGCGACAGTTTCGAAGAAGTGACGGCGATGCTGGACAGCAGCTGGGCCGCCGAACGCGAGGCGCGCGCTCCCTTTATGACGACAAGCGCCCTCCGGGAACCGGAACGGCACTACAGCGCCTATACGGGCACGGTCGCCGGCGACGGCTGCCTCTACGCGATCAAGTCCGGACGGGCGGACATCCGTCACCTGGTACGCATCCTGCCCGACGGACGCGAAAAGAAAATCTCCAGTTTCAGCGGCAGAACTTCGAAACTCAGTTATGACGCCGCGGGCCGCCGCCTTTGGTGGAGCGAAGAAGACCCGGACCTCCGCTGGGAGATGAAAGGATCTTCGGCCATCCGCTTCATGAACGCCGACGGGCGTACCGGGCAGCTTTTCTCAGGCCTTCGCGCCTATAATCCCGCGCCCTCGCCGGACGGGACCCTGCTCTCCGTCACGCTCTATCCCGAGGAAGGCGGCAGCGCGGCACTGGTCTTTGCCCTCACGGCTTCCGGCGACCAATACCGCATCGACGCACCGGACAGCCTGCAGATCGTCGAAACGGTCTGGACGGGCGACGGACTCTTCGCCAGCGCGATATCGGCAGCAGGCATCGGCATTTATGCCCTTCCTGAATTTACTGCGGTGCTTCCGCCTTCGCCGGTGAAAATCAAGCAACTTTCCGCCGACGGCGACCGCATCCTGTTCTGCGCGGACCTCGGCGGCGTCAACGAGCTCTATTCGCTCGAACCGGGCAGCGGACGCACGCTCCGGCTCAGTTCCACGCGCAACGGCGCCTCCGAATTCTGCTTCCTCGGCGATACGCTCTATTGCAGCATTCCCTCCACCCGCGGCCGCCTGGTGCACAAAACCCTTCAGGCAGTTCCTGCGCAGGAAGCCGATTTCAGCAAGCCGCACCGCTACGCGATGGCCGATAAACTCTCCGCCGGGGAACCCATTCCCATCGCCGATACCCTGGCGCTGACCCTCCCGGCCGAATCGAAGCCCTACCGCCGCTTCCCCCATCTTTTCCGCCTGCATTCCTGGCTTCCGCTCTATGTCGATTCCGATGCCGTCGAAAGCCTGAGTTTCGAAAGCATCGCCTCCAGTGCGGGACTCGGCGCCACCGCCTTTTTCCAGAACAGCCTCAGCACCTTCACGGCGATGGTCGGCTACCACGCGAATCCGGTCAACGGGGCGTGGTGGCATTCTGGACACCTGAAACTGACCTACACCGGCCTCTACCCCGTCTTTGAGTTCCGGGCGGACCTGGGCGACCGGCACGCCTATGCCTATTCCCTCGTCACGGATGAAACAGGAGAGCGCGTCATAGAGCGCCGGGACCGGCATCTTCCCCTGTTCGTCAGCAGCCTCACCACCTATGTCCCGATGCGCCGCAGTGCCTTCGGCTTCAACTATGGTGCGGTTCCGCAACTGTCCGTCGGCATCCTGAACGATACCTTCGATGGACGAATGATGAGCAAGCTCACGACAGGGTTCCGCGCCTATGTCATGAGCGGTACGCCGGAGGCCTGCATCTATCCCCGCTGGGGAGCGGGACTGAGCGTCGGCTACGCCGTACGGCCCTTCCTGACGCAATATTTCCGTTCCAACGCCTATGTGCAACTGTACGGCTACCTGCCGGGCTTTATGCCCACGCACGGCATCCGTCTTTCCGTCCTCACGCAAGTGCTGACGGGAGAGGGAGAATATGCCGAAGCCTATGCGAACACGGCCCCTCGCGGTCTGCCCGGTATCAATTCGAATCTGGCCGGTTTCGGCCGCCAGGGCAAAGCGACTTTCGATTACGCTTTCCCCTTCGCCCCGATCGACTGGGCCCTGGGGCCGGTCGCCTACCTCAAGAACCTGGAAGCCTACCTGCAGACGGATTTCTCCTGGTATCAGGGGAAAAAGAGCTCAGGCAACCTGGGCAGCCTCGGCGGCACCCTCAGCCTCAGGCTCGGCAACCTGCTCTGGCTGCCCTACGACACCCACATCGGCGTCTGCGCCTACTGGAACTTCGGGTCCCTGATGGGCGACGACTTGATGAAAGGCCAGAAACCCTGGTACGTCGGCGCCGTATTCAGCGTGGACATCTGATATGTGGGGTTAAGCAAAGCTTATTCGTAATGTTTATAGTATGAAAAGACTGAATGCATTTTTACTGGCGGCCATGACGCTGCTCTGCGCCGCTCCCGGGCTGCACGCCCAGAAAGCCGAGTATCTCGGACAGTTGGAGGGAGAGAACCACAAGCAGAAGGGCCATTCCTACCAGGGGATGGATGTGTACGGGAATTATCTCGTGAGTCTTCAGGACAAGGGCATTGCCACGATTTACAAGCTTTCGGGCAAGAAGCACAGCAAAATCTCGCAGTTCCATCTGGCTTCTTACGACGAGGTCAACCACTCCAATGTGCTGACTTTCGGCTGTGAGAAATTCGACCGCAAGGACCCCTTCCCCCTGGCCTATATCAGCCAGTGCCACAAGAAACCCTACAACGGAATGAAGGACCTGCTCTTCGTGGAGCGCATCGCGCCGGACATGCAGTCTTCTTCACTCGTGCAGACGATCCTGTACGACGATAAGAACAAGGATTTCGGCTATGCCCTGCAGTGGGTCATCGACCAGCCGAACCGCCTGCTCTACGGCTATGGCAACACGGTGAACAACAGCGATCCGTCCAACCGGCACCGCGTGATCAAGTTCCGCCTGCCCAGCCTGTCGGAGGGAAGTTTCGTGATCCTGAAACCGGAGGATGCCCTGGAGAATTACCTCATCGAGGAAGTGTCGGACTTCCGTTTCAATCCCGTCGGCCAGGGACTTTATGTCTATAAGGACAAACTCTATATGCCTACCGGCGTGGGCAAGTACGAGACCCCGTCCATCCTTTACGTCTGGGATCTGGTGAACAAAAGCATGGAGGTCGTGGACCTGACCCGCTGCACCGCCAGTGAACTGGAAGACATCAGCCGCTGGAAGGGCCGCTTCATCATCCAGGCCCAGGAGGGTCTTTTCCTGATCAAGAGCCTGAAAAATTAGTTTTGGAAAACTGAAAATAGTCTTTACCTTTGCGGCGAGACGATAAATCGTAAAACGGATGGACAAGGGATAGTGCGAAAGTCCCCGCCGGCTTAATCCTCGCTTTTTGAAGTAATTCCGTTTGCGTGGTCTTGGGGCAAATTTGCGAAAGAAAAATGAACTGTATATGATTGGACAGAAATTCATACCTCAGACCGTCAAGGGAGAGAAAGCGGTTAGAATTACCAAATTTCTTTCCAAGAGGGTTGGCGATACCTGTACAAAAGGACGCGCTCCACTACCAGATAAATTTTCAACCATTTGGAAATGAGCGAAAATGAATTATCTATAGAGAGGGTGTTCAATACGGACGCCCTCTCTCTCTTTTGAACTGTGGGGTAAGAGAGATAGATATGCTGATTCACAAAAAGAACGGCGGATTATCTTCTTTTGTTGCTGAAATACCTTGTGAGTGTTACCTTGCGAGAGTAAAAGATGAACCGGTAGCTGTTTTTGTTTTCAGCAATCGAATACAGTCCCTATGTTTAAATTTTTAGAAGAGGAGCAATAGCACTTCCCCGGAACTGAGGCTCAGGTCAGAAAGCCAGGTCGGCATACACCGGATAGTGGTCAGAAATGTACGGCTTGCCGGCGTAGGATGAAGTGACCACCTTGAAACGGCGACTGAACTTGAAGCCGGTGTAGTAGATATAATCTATTTTCTCGAGATGGTCCATATCAAACTCTCCAAACCCGTTGAATGACCCCTTGGGATCAGCATCCCTGGACTTGAAGCGGGCGCTTTGCATCATCGAATTGATGTCTTTCAGGCATTCGTCGTCAGGGAAGACGTTAAAGTCGCCGACAAGCACCATCGGATAGCCCTCGGGGTTCATCGCCTGAATCCGCTTATATACCAATGCGAGGCCGTTTCTGCGGGCATTGGCTCCCTTATGGTCCAGATGTGTGTCCACAAAGTAGAACCGACGGCCCGTAGCCTTTTGCTCCAGCAGCGTCCAGGTGGCGGTGCGCCGGCAGGCGGCGTCCCAGCCGTAACTGGGCACGTCCGGCGTCTCGGACAGCCAGTAGGTCCCCCAGTCAAGGAGCGTCAGTCGCTTGCTGTCGTAAAAAACGCACATCTGCTCGCCTTTCTGCACGCCATCGTCACGGCCCACGCCCACCTTCTTGTAATCCGGGCACTGCTCCAGCACATAATCCACCTGATCCTGAAAGGCTTCCTGCACCCCGAAGACATCCGGACGCAGGTCCTCAATCATTGCGGGGGTAGCCTCTTTGCGGTACTGCCAGGAATTATCCCCGTCCTTCGCTCGGGAATAACGGATATTGTAGGACATCACTCTCAGGATACTGCCGTCCAGACGCTCAACATCCCAATCGTCGCTTCGGAACGGCCCGGCGGGAATGCCCCAGCAGTTGTATAGATTGCCCTCAGACCAGTTCCGGAAGCAATAGCGCACGGCCATCGGCTCGGGCACTTCCGGGCTGCTTACGCTGATGAGCCTGACATCTTTCAAGCGTGCTTTCGCGGGATAAAAGACCCCGTCGCTGCCGGCCAGTTCAAAGCCTGTGATATCGGCGCCCCAGGGGGCCAGGCCCTGGCCGTCCACCTTCATCGTCACCAGGGCTTTCCCGCTTTCGAATTTCACACTCTCATAGGAAGGAGCCACCGGATTAATGCCTTTGAAGCCGTAATCGTACATCAGGGCGTGGTAAGCCAGCCTGTCGCCCACTTCCTTTTTCTTGCGGGGGTGAATGGAGCCGCACTCCCCAAGATCCATCGTGGTCACCATCCCGCTGTGGGGAATCACCTCCAGCGCCTTTTGCTGCGCCTCGCAGAAGTAGCCCGATGTAAAATCATCTTCCCCTTCCTGGCGGTATGGCGCTATCTGTACATAATAAAAAGGAGCATCGGGATTCTCGAAGAGTCGCCGCATCATTGCCACATATTCTTTCTGAAGCCGCACATACTGCTCAGGGCGATAACGGTTGGACTCTCCCTGATACCACAGCATTCCCTTGAATGTAAAGGGCACGAGCGGTGCAATCTGTCCGTTGAAAAGGGTACAGGGCGTCTGGTGTTTCTTCTTCGGAAGGTCAGTCCCGTCCAGGAACGCCAGGTCGAATTCTCCCGGGAAAAGATTGCTGATGGTTTCCCTGTCCATCCAGGTTTCGATGGTGGAGGCGCCCCATTCGGAAATCAGCAGCCCCACGGGAATTCCCAGCATCTCCTGCACCTTGAGGGCGAACCAATAGGCTGTCGCGCTGGTGGCGGCAACGGCGTCCGGCGTATTCTCCTGCCACGAGCCTTCGCACTGCGTCACCGGTGTAAGAGAGGCTTTGCGCTTTACCCTGCACATACGTATCGGCCGGTCCGGCCTGGCGGCAAGGATCGCCTCGCCCGCGCCTTCCACCGGCTGGTTCCGGAAGCCCCGCATAGGCATTTCCATATTGGACTGGCCGGAGCAGAACCACACTTCCCCTACGAGCACGTTCCTAAGTATGAGTTTTTCCCCATCGGAGATCAGTACTTCATACGGACCGCCTGCTGAAGGAGTCTGGATCCGGGCAGACCATTTGCCGTCCCCGTCCGGAACGGCGACCGTCGTACGGGAGGTCCAGGAGGGACGGATGGTCACTTTCTTCCCCGAATCGGTCCAGCCCCAGATAGCGGCCGCGGTGTTCTGTTGGAACACCATATTGTCGCTGAAAATCGAAGGGAGCGTAATTTTCGCAAAAGCGTTGACGCTGACGAGGCCCGCCAGAAGGGCCAAAAGAATAGAACTACGGAATTTCATTGGATTTCCCACCATTTACCCTGCATCTTACGTTCGGTGATTCCCGGGCTGAGCCGGTACAGCGCGCAGCCGTGGGCCGGCAGTTTCACCTCCCAGCGCTGCTTGTCCTGCACCTTGCCTACCTCCTGCTGACGCCAGAGGTCGCGAAGCGTCTGCACACCCAGAAAACCCAGGTCGCGGGGAACGAAACTGACGGTATTTTCTTCATTTTTCAGGTTGAAAAGGGCCACCGCCACGCTGCCGTCTTCCAGTCGCTTGACATAGACGCTCTGACCTTTGCTGGGGCCGAAGACATTGCGTGTACCCATCATTCCCAGCGCATCCTGATTCACTTCCAGTACTTCGGGATTGCAAAGGAGACTGAGGGTAAATTCGTCGATGGCGTCCAGGTCGCAGCCAATCAGCATCGGGGAAGCGAGCATCGCCCAAAGGGTTACGTGAGAATACTGCTCCCAGGGGGTCAGCCGCGTCCAGTGTGCGGTAGAACCTTCCCAGCCGCCCACCTGCCCGAGCACCATCATATCGGCATCCGGCCAGTGTCCGGGTCCGGCATAGCCGGGCCAGGCGGATTCCCGGTCAAAGGCGATGTTGGAGACGCTGGCCCAGGTGTCCTGGATATCGCCGGCCGTCCGCCAGCAGTGGGCATACTTGATCATATCCGGTGCAAGGGAGATGCGGGTAGCATTCGAGATGCTGTACACGATATCGCGGCCCGTAGCGTCCAGGGCCTCGCGCATATCGCGCAGCCACCAGACATCGTTGAGGAACCAGTCGTACTTCAGGTAGTCTACGCCCCAATCCGCCCACTGGCGGGCATCGGCACGGGCAAAAGAATACTTGCCGAAACTCATCAGTTCGCCCTTGTCGTATTTTTGGGTGTCCAGTTTGTAATTTTCATCCACGCTTCCTTCCTGCACCCACCAGTAAGTTCCTTCCGGGTTGTCGCAGGAAGAGCCTATATGTGCTGCATAGGTAGCGATCCAGGGACCGGAATAGATGCCGAATTTGAAGCCCCGCGCGTGCAGGGAATCGCCCAGTGCCTTCATATCCGGGAACTTTTTGTTCGGCTGGATTGCATTGTATTTCCCTCCGCGGATGCCCTGCCAGCCGTCATCGATGTTCACATAGTTCCAGCCATAGTCCGCAAGGCCCTTTTCTTCCAGCGCCCGCGCCGCCTGCAGGATATTTTCCGCGCTTACGCGGTCGCCCCAGCAATTCCAGGAATTCCAACCCATCGGCGGCGTCAGGGCGATGCGGTCGCCGATTTCGATGCGCAGCACGCGGGAATCGCTGCCCAGCGCATTGCTTACGCCGATCTGTACGCTGTAACTGCCTTTTTTCCGTACTTTACCGCTGATGATGCCTTTCTGCGCGTCGAGTTTCAAGCCGCGCGGAAGCCCTTTGGCGCTGAACTGCAGCGGCCTTGCGCCGGACACGGGAATCCGGTAGAGGAAATCCGCGCCGGGACGGGCACCGTACACCTTGGGGCCGTTGATCCGGGGCGTTTCAGCAGCCTTTGGGGTAATGATGTATTCGCTGTAGTCCGGAGCGCTCTGTGCCGGGGCAAAAAAACAAAGAAAAAGTAGGGTTAAGCAGGGAAAAAGTCGTTTCATATATGGATAACGCAGGAAACGGGCGCAACCCTACTGTTGCACAGGTCGTTTCTTATCGCTATTTTTGCTTTACTATGAAAAAGACGCTTTCCCTCTTTCTGTTGGCTTTCCTTGGCCTGAGCGCCTGCGCCCGTCCACTGGGCCGCTGGGTAGACCCTTTCATCGGCACCGACTATACCGGGCATACGGCACCTTCCGCCGCCTTCCCGCTGGGTATGGTGCAGCCGGGGCCCCAGAGCGGCAATTACCTCTGGAAATATTGCAGCGGCTACAATTGGTCCGATTCGCTGCTTGTCGGGTTCACCCAGAACCGCTTGAGCGGAACGGGCTGTCCTTCGCTTTGCAACGTGCTCGTGATGCCGTTCTCCGACGCCCACGGCCCGGAGTTCGCCAGTCGCAAGGAGGACGAGCAGGCCTCTCCCGGCTACTATTCCGTAAGCCTGCCCGACAATGGAGCGAGCGTGGAGATTACCTGCTCCGAGCGCGTCGCCTGTTACCAGTTCGATTTTTCAGGGAAAGAGCGTCATCTGTTCGTCAATCCGCAGTACATCCAGCTGCGGAGCAACGACCCGAAGGCCACGCTCGCGCGCGGAATCAAGGCCTGGGAGGGCAGTACGCCCGACAACAAGACACTGCGCGGGCATATCCTCGCCAACTCCTGGGTACAATACGACCTCTGGTACGAGATTTCCTTTGAAGAGCCGTTTACGGCCTGCGAGACGCTGAGCCTGCATCCGGACTACAAGGCTCCGGCCTATGTGCTCGATTTCGGAAGCGGCCGGAAACCTTTGAAAGCCAAAATCGCCCTTTCCTATACCAGCGGAGAAGGCGCAGTACGCAATCTTCAGGAAGTGAAAGGCTGGAACTTCGGCAAGGTGCGCAAGGCGGCTGAGCGCAAGTGGGAGGAAATTTTCCGACTCCTTCCCGTGGAGGCGCCGGACAGTCTTATGACGGCCTTCTACACCTCACTCTACCATATGTACTTCCAGCCCAACATCATCTCCGACCTCGGGGATCCCGCCCGCTATTCCACCTTTTCCCAATGGGACACCTTCCGGGCGGCAGACCTGCTACGGACGCTGCTTACACCGGGTCTGGAAGCCGATATCGTGAACAGCATGCTGCGCGAAGCGGAGGAACGCGGGCACCTGCCCGTATGGGACCTGTGCGGCAAAGACAATTACTGTATGATTGCCAACCACGCCGTACCCACCGTCGTGGATGCCTGCCTGAGGGAGCTTCCCGGGGTGGATCCAGAGCGCGCCTGGAAAGCCGTCAAGGCTTCGCTCACGACCCCGCACGAGAAATCCGACTGGGCCGTCTATGACAAGTACGGATATTATCCCTTTGACCTCATCAAGGACGAATCCGTCTCCCGCACCTTGGAGTTCTGCTACGACGACTGGTGCGCCGCACAATTGGCCAAGAAGCTCGGGAAAGACGGGGATGCGGCATTTTTCGAGGCCCGGAGCCGCAACTATCGCAAGCTCTTCGACCCCTCCACGGGCTTCTTCCGGGGAAAGGATTCTAAGGGCAACTGGCGGGAACCCTTCGAGCCTGTACGCTGCACCCACGCAGGCAAGACGGGTGGCGACTATACCGAGGGCAGTGCCTGGCACTACCTCTGGCACGTACTGCAGGATCCGGAAGACCTCATCGCCCTGCTGGGCGGTCCGGAGAAATTCGTTCAGAAACTCGATACCCTTTTTGAGGTGACGCCGCCGGCCGCCCTTACCGGCTATACCCAGGACGTTACCGGTCTCATCGGCCAGTACTCCCACGGCAACGAACCCTGCCACCACGTCATCTACCTTTATACGCTGGCGGGTCGGCAGGACAAGGCGGCTGAAAAGATCCGCCAGGTGTTCCGGCAGTTCTACAAGTGTGAGCCGGGCGGTCTCTGCGGCAATGACGACTGCGGGCAGATGAGCGCCTGGTACATTTTCTCGGCACTTGGATCCTATCCGGTCAACCCGGTCGGCGGACAATTCGTTGCCGGTGAGGCCCAGGTCCGCCCCTTACGCAAATTGCCCTGGTAATGAAAAAAGCGCTTGTATCGGTGGCCCTGCTGGCGGCAGCCTTGTCGCTCCCGGCCCAAACCCGCCTGCTTTGCGGAGAAGACTTTTCCGTCGCTTTTACTGACGGCATCGATACGCTCCGGACCCCCGCGGAAGGACTTTGGTCAATTGCCACGGGCTGGAAAAACGACTGGCCGGACGCCTGGGTGCACGCCAGGCCCGAATCGGTGGAAACTTCGGGCAACTGGACCATCCTGCGCGGAACGCTTACTCTTCCTCAGGGAAAGATGCTGCTGAGCGATGCATACACAACGGAGGCCGACGGACGGGTCCACTGCGTCCGGCGCTATGAATGGAAGGGGCCGGAGACCCTGCGGCAGGCTACCCTCTCCGTCCGGCTGCAAAAGCCGGGCAACGGGTTATCCCTGTTCGCTCCGGGTATCGTCTATTACGGAAACGGGAACGGCGCTGCGGTCAATCCGGCAGCCGTTCCGGTCTGGACTGGCGCAGCGGGCGAATTCGCGATTTTTGAAGACCACCGCTATCCCATGCCTTTCGTAATGCTGGAAGATGCGGACGCCCTGCGGGCCCTGGCGGTCTATACCCTCCCTTCGCCCGTGCGCGGCGCGGTACTCTCCGACCAGTGGTGGTCGCTTGGCGCTGAGGCGCACGATGGCGTAACGGAAATCGTCCTCTACAGCGGCCCTATCGGCTACAACGGAGCCCACAGCGTAGCCAAAGCCCGCCAGAAAAAGACGATGCGCTATGCCGATACCTGGATCGACCTGGAGCCGAAGCGCATCATCGAAAAGGAATTCTACATCGACCTCTACGGCATCTCCCGCAAGGGGACCGGCTTCCAGCGGCCGCTCTATGCCTCGCTGGACCAGTACAAGCCCTATGACGCGGAGCGTTTCCCCCGCTTTGAGGAGATTGTAGAGGGGAAGGCAAGGCTTGCCGCCTCCCGCTGGCTGGAATACGAGACGGCCTGCGGATTCGATATGTACGACCCGCGCACTCCGCGCAAGCACATCGTGATGGGCTGGTGCGGACAGGCCGATTCCCCGGGTTACTCCCTGCAAGTGCTGGAACCGCTCCTTACCGCCGGTGCAGGTCCCTGGACAGCCGGTTTGCTCCGCGAAAGGGTGCAGCGCAGCCTGGATTTCCTTAGCGGCTGCGCCTGGCGCGACGATGCGCTGTTCTGTGTCCGTTACAAGTGCGACACCGGCGCGTGGGATGAGGGAGACCCGGTCTCCTGCGGACAGGCTATGTACAATTTTGCCAAGGCGATCGAGTTTGCGCGCAAGCATCCGGGCAACTATGAAACGGCCAAATGGGATGCCTTCCTGCGCGAAGCCTGCGACCGCACGTCCGACCGCATCCTTTCCTGCCGATGGGATCCGCGCTCTACCGCCGAGGCGTTCTATATCGCCCCGCTGGCCATCGCGTCAAAACTCTACGGCAAGAGCCGTTACCGCAAGGCTGCGGAAAAAGCCGCGACGCTCTTCGCTGACCGCCATCTGGAAATGGACGGCGGCTACTGGGGCGGCACGCTCGATGCCAGTTGTGAAGACAAAGAAGGGGCCTGGGCGGCGTTCCAGGGCTTTCTGGAATGCTATGAGCGCTTCGGGAACAAGCAGTATCTGGCCTGGGCGAAGCACGCGATGGACGTTTGCCTCAGTTACGTCGTGGTATGGGATATTCCTCTGCCGGCGGGACGCCTTGCCGACCGTGGCTTCAAATCGACCGGCTGGACGGTAGTCTCGCCGCAGAACCAGCATCTGGATGTCTACGGGGTGCTCTTTGCCCCGGAAGTATGCCGGATGGGACGGCTGCTCGGCGACGAGCGCCTGGTGAAGCTCTCCAAGGTGATGTTCCGCACCTGCTACCAGCTTACCGATGCCTGGGGCAGCCAGGGCGAGCAGATACAGCACACCAACTTCGCCCAGCACGGAGATATGTCCAACGTGTATAAACTGCGGGGCGGCTACTCCGAGTCCTGGACGGTCTTCTGGGTCACCGCCCATTTCCTCAACGCCGCCGCCCGCTTCATCGAGGCCGGGGAAGCGCTATAATCCTGTTGGAGGTCCCGGAGGAGAGCTCTTCGGTCCGGCCGTCGGGATAATGGAAGGTAGCCGATGCGCTGCAGGGAATCGTGACGGAAAGGCTCAGTTTGCGCTTTTTGCGCTGCCAGGACAAGGCAATCTTCCCCCTCGGTGAATCATAAGAGCAGGAAAAATGGTCGAGTCCTGCGGGGAAGCAGGGACGCAGGATAATGTGCCGGAATCCGGGATCTTCCGGGTCCGGATTGATGCCGCCGAGGCTCTTGTAGAACCAGGCCGCGATGTCCCCGAATATGACGTGATTGTCGGAATTGTCCCGGGTAACGTCCAGACGCCAGTTTTCAATCAGCGTGGTCTTTTCGTTCTCAAGCCACCAGCCCCAGGAAGGATATTCTTTTGCTGTTGCCATACGGTAGGCAAGCTCCCCATAACCAGCTTCGCTCAACACCCTCAGGGCGAACTTTGCACCGTGTACGCCGGCATTCACGTGGAAGCCGTCTTCCTCCACGCGCTTCACCAATGCCTGAAGCACCGCAGACCGGCTTTCCTCCGGCACCAATCCGAAAGCGAGCGGCAGGCTCTGGTCGGTCTGCATCCCTCCGGCATAGACGCCCGTCGACGCATTGAGGAATTTCTTATTTACGGCGCTACGGACCTGCTCGGCGATGGCGCCGTATTTCTGCGCATCCGCCTCATATCCGAACAGACGGGCGGCCCGGCAAAGGATGTCCAGGTCTTTGTACAGGAAACAGGAACAGATGAGCGTCTTGTTGGAACGCGTCGTCACCGGTACCCAGTCGCCGCGGCCCCAGGAAGTCAAGCCGTCCTTGGTAAATGTGAGCGCATAGTCAACATAGCGGCGGATATTGTCGTAATTGTCCCGCAGCGGCTTTGCATCGCCGTAGAACAGGTACAGTTCCCAGGGAATCAGCGCGATGGTGCTGGTCCAGTCCAGTCCGTTGCCGTTGGCGGCAGGATTCCAGTAGCCCCAGCCGCAGGTAGGGATGATGTCCGGCAGCGCACCGTTGGGCTGCTGCTCGTCCCGATGGTCGGCAAGCCACTTCTCATAAACGCTAAAGGCGTCGTAGTTATACAGTCCGGATTCGACGGCGATATGCGCATCGGCCGTCCAGCCGTTCTTCTCCCGCTGCGGACAGTCCGTAGGATAACCGGGAAGGTTGGAAAGATAGGTCCTACAGGTGGCCTGCCACAACTCCTCCACGAGGGGTTCCGCGCTTTCGAGACTGCCCGCCCCGGGGACATCGCTATGCACACGTACGGCGCGAAGTTGCTCTTTCCCCCATTTGAGTGAAGAAGAGGCGTTCACCTCTACATAACGGAAGCCCTTATAACTGTATTGCGGAGCGAAATAGTCCTCTCCGCCGCTCAGCGTCACGAGATCCGTCTGCAGGGGCTCGGCATTGCGGTCGCCGAAATAATAGTAGTTGATATTGTCCTGGTCGGCCTGGCCGGCGGAATTGAGCCTTTCGGCATAAGTCAACTCGATATCCGTCCCTCTCGGTCCCTTGATGCGCAGATGCACATTGCCGGCCATGTTCTCACCAAAATCGTAGATGTAGCGGTTGTTGTTGAGCTTGGTAATTTTGACCGCCTCGATTTCCCCGCTTTCGCGGATGGGCACCATCTGCTGTGCGCTGACCTGCGCCGCAGGACAACTGCGCAGTTTGACGCCTTCCCAATCCTTCTCATTGAAGCCCGGCTCGGCCCAGCCCTGCTGCTCGCGGCGGGCATCGTAATGCTCCCCCGTGTAAATATTGTTATAGATGAGCGGACCTTCGGAGGAAGTTTTCCATCCCATTCCGCTGGTCACCAACTCTTCAGTGCCGTCGGCATAGCGGATGCGCAGGTCCAGGCAGAAAGCGGGACGCGCCCGCCAGGGGGCCTGATCGAAGTGCCAGGTGGTGACCGCCTGATGATTGAACCAGCCGTTCCCCAGTTCCACGCCCACGGCGTTGGCTCCTTCGCGCAGCATTGCCGTCACATCGTAAGTACTGTACAGGACCCTGCGGTCGTAGCGGGTAAAGGCGGGTTCGAGCACCCGGTCCCCCACCTTCTTACCATTGATATACAAGGTATAAAGACCCGCTACCGCGATATAGGCGCGCGCCTGGACGATGCCGCCGCGTGCCTTGAATTCTTCGCGAAAGCGCGGCGCCGGCTTGAAATCCGTCCCCTGCTTATCAGAAATCCAACTGCCCCGCCAGTTATAAGGGCTCATCAGTCCGGTCTCAAAGAAGGCGGCCGGAGACGGGATGAGGGCTCCGTCCTTGTCTTCGCAACTTAGCTTCCACCAATAGCGCGTGAAAGGTTTAAGTTCAGGACCGGCATAGGTTGCCAGCACTGCATCCGAGGCAATCCGCCCGGAATCCCAGAGCGGATGGCTGTCGAACTCCAGGGTATCAGCCGCCACCATGAGCCGATAGGCCGTCTGCACGGCCCCTTCCCGGCCGTCTTCCACTTGCCAGGAAAAGCGCGGCTGCGGGTTGTCCATACCCAGGGGATTGACAAGGTGTTCGGTCTTGAGATTCGTCACGGCGGGACCGCCAAGCACCGGCAGGACCGCCAAAACCAGTTGGATAAGAAGACAGTGGTTCATACCTGAACCACGAAAATAAATGCCACTACCCTACCTGCCATAAACAATTCAGCCCGGCGGGAGGGCCGGGCCGAAGAGTTTATTACCTAGATTATGCGACTGTTAATAGATGGCTTCAAGTCTGCGGTAGGTCTTGGCATCGATGGGAACGACACAGCCGTGGCGACAGCCGTTTGCATTGGCCGGCGGTGTAAAGGAAGTGTTCTGTGTCCAAGGACCGGATACTGTAAGGGAATTAGAATAATACAACTCATAAACGTGAGCATCATCGTGATAGTTCTCTACGTACAGATACCATTTGCTATTGTCCGGGGATTTGACCATCGTAGGCCCTTCCCTGTGCCTCGGGGTAAGGTTGTTGCTGCTCGTAACAAGACTGTAACTCCCTGTGAGCGAGGATGAAGAACGCATCCTGGGCCTCTTGTAATAGCTCTTGTCACTATCATACGTGAGTTCGTGCTTATAGAGTGCGTAGTACTTGCCGCCATAATAGTGAATACTGGTGTCTATATGACCGGCGGTACCGTCCGGGAAGAGTTTCTGCGCAGTGGTAAAGGTCTCGAAATCGCTTGTAAGCACGTAGAACGTGCACATAGATTCCCAATAGGCGTCATCGCTCTTGTCCTTTTCTCCGGCATGCCACGTGAGCATGAACTGCTTGGAAACCGGATCGTGGAACACCTTTATAGCACCGTAGGAATTGGTGTCATTCCCATAGGCGGCAGGAAGAGCAAACACAGATGCGGGGATGCTCTTGGCAACGGTCCAGGTAACACAATCGGTAGAACACCAGACAACAGGATTGCGAGGAGCGGAATCGCTTACACCAATGAGCCAGAAAATGCCGTTGTCATCCTGGGTAATGTAAGGGAAACCATAATACGTAGGCATAGGTGAAGCCCCACCGTTCAGCACGGTCCAACTGAGACCGTCGTGAGAGATGGCATAGTACAGACGATAATACTTTCCATCGCCGTTGCCGGTATGGGCAAAGAGATACCCGCCCGTACCGCCTTCTTCCGGATCCGTGCCTCCGGAGTAAGATTCTTGGTCTACTACGGTGACGGTAATGGCCGCGTCGGACCAGCCGCTGAACCACTTCTTCTCCGCAGAACTGCTTGTACCGTAGGAATACGTGCTCTTGCCGCCGCTGTATTTTGTTCCGGCATTGGCCGCTCCCGTCACGTTC
>JAEEJZ010000076.1 GCA_016282145.1 Bacteroidales bacterium
AGACCATAGGCCAGGGCGGCTGCCGTAGGCTCGTTGATGATACGCTTGACGTTCAGGCCCGCGATCTTGCCGGCCTCCTTGGTGGCCTGGCGCTGCGAGTCGGAGAAGTAGGCGGGGACGGTGATGACCGCTTCCGTAACTTCCTGACGCAGATAGTCTTCTGCAGTCTTCTTCATCTTCTGAAGGATGACGGCGGAGATTTCCTGCGGGGAATACAGTTTCCCGTCGATGTCCACCCGCGGCGTATTGTTGTCTCCCTTCACCACTTTGTAAGGGACACGCTTCACCTCCTTGTCCACCTGGTCATAGGTCTCGCCCATGAAACGCTTGATGGAAAAGATGGTGTTGTGAGGGTTGGTGATAGCCTGACGCTTGGCCGGGTTGCCGACCTTGCGCTCGCCGCTGCCGGTGAAAGCCACGACGGACGGCGTGGTACGCGCACCCTCGTCATTGATAATAACGGTAGGCTGGTTGCCTTCCATGACGGAAACGCACGAATTCGTGGTTCCCAGGTCGATTCCGATAATTTTTCCCATAATTTATTCCTTTTTTAGTTTTTGTTTCAATTTTGTCAGGCCGCAGCCTGCGACAGAACATTCATCCAATCCTGTGCCATCGCCTCTTTACTGACAATTTGTCAATTCCGGGAAATCGCGTATCTTTGTACAATGATTTACCGGCAACTGACAGCGGAAGAATACGCGGACCTGGAAGGACGCATCCTCTACGAAGACAATCACATCCTCGCCATCAACAAGCGCGTGGGAGAAATCACCCAGGGCGACAAGACCGGCGACGAGTGCCTGCCTGAGCGTTACAAGGCCTTTATCGCCCAGCGAGACGGCAAACCCGGGCAGGTCTTTATGGGCGTACCGCACCGCCTGGACCGTCCCTGCAGCGGTATCACCCTGCTCGCCAAGACCTCCAAGGCCCTGAGCCGCCTCTCCGCGATGTTCCGGGAGGGAGACATCCACAAGACCTACCTTGCCCTCTGCTGTGCCAGACCCGAACGAGACGAAGGCCTGCTCAAGGACCTGCTCGTCCGCAATGAAGCACAGAACAAGAGTTATGTGACACTGAAAGCCTCTCCTGCCGCCAAGGAAGCCAGATTAGAATACCGCTTCCTTTGCAGCACTGAGCGTTACCACCTGATCGAAGTAAACCTGCTCACCGGCCGCCATCACCAGATCCGCTGCCAGCTGAGCCACATCGGCTGCCCCATCAAGGGAGACCTCAAGTACGGCGCCCCGCGTTCCAATCCGGACGGAGGTGTCTGCCTCCACGCCTACCGCGCGCGCTTCATCCACCCCGTCAGCCGCAAGGAACTCAGCATCACGGCTCCCCTTCCCGCTTCTTGGAAAGGTATTGCTGCGGATATTCTCCCGTAACCAGATGGAAGGAAGCGATAAACACATTCGAGGAATTGAAGCCCGAATTCGCCGCCACCTGCTTGATATTCATGAAAGGCTGCTCCTTCATCAGTACAATCGCGTACTTGACCCTGTAGGTATTGAGCAGCATCTTGAAATTCATCCCGGCCACGGCATTGATAGTCTGTGACAAATAGACGCGGTTGGTAAAGAGGGTTTTCGCCATTTCGTCCTCCCGGTAGTTCGGATCCAGAAAGGGCTTTTCCCTGTCCAGCAGTCGTTCCACCTTTTCAAAAAGCGTCTTCATCTGGGTCCGGTGACACCTGCCGCCGACAGAACGGTGACGCAGCCCCTTCAGCCACGACTCCAGATGAAAGGGCTCCCCTCTGTAGGCGAGAATATACAGGAGCAGGTAGAGCGGAACGAGCGGCCAGCCGTGCGCGACAGCCCGCAGAATCAAGGCAAGATAGGCATAGAGCAGACGGTTCTCTCCCAACACCCCCTTGGCAAGGATGCGCTTCCGCCCCTGATAAACGGCTATCAGCAACAAGGGCAGGACCACGCACCAGAGCAGCAGGCGCCAGCGGGGGAAGCACTCCCCTACGGCTATTACCAGCATAAAGACGACGGACTGCGCGAAGGCAAGCCGCGGATTCTCCCCTTTCAGGGGATACAGCAGCAAAAGGAAACATCCGCCCAGAAAGGCATCCCCGATAAAAGCCGGGTTATACCGTATCGGAGATCCGACCATACGGACCGCCAACAGGGCAAGCACGGTCAGGAGCGACCCTACCCTGATGAGAAAACGGTATGCGACGACCTTCTTCATCGGTGCGGCAAAGATAGAAAAAACCCTTTCCCGATGTACACCGAAAAAGGGGTATCTGTGCTTGTAAAAGTAAGTTTTTAATCTTTTTTGGATATTTTTTTACGTTTTATGGCTCCTCCCTTGATGGTATCGAAGCCTTCGCCGTAAACTCCCATCACCGTGGAGACGGAAAGGAAGGCCCGCGGATCGATGCTTTTGATGGCACGGAGGAAGAGATTCAGGTCGCTGCGGCGGGTGATGATCATCAGCACCTGCGCCTCCTGTTTGGTAAACCAGCCCTTGCCGTCCAATACGGTCACGCCCCGTTTGAGTTCGGTCGTGATATAGTCAGCGATCTCCGCATATTTCTTGGAAAGGACGAACATCTGCACCGACTGCTTGGAGCCGGAGAGATACATATCCAGCGCCATATTCTCGATACCCACCATCAGGTAACCGTAGATGATGGTGATGAATTTATCGGTGAAAGGCATCAGGCTGCCGTCGGCGGTGTACGAAGGGAAGAGCATCGAGGAAAGGATGATCACCACGTCCATCATCATCATCAGACGGCCCGGAGAGATGTTCCGCTTTTTATTGATCATCAGGGCGATGATGTCCGTTCCACCGCTCGAACCGCCCTGCGACATGGAAATACCGATGCCCACGCCCACGAGGATGGATCCCACGAGGGAGGAGATGAGTTTTCCGTTATCCAGGGCCAGGCTCTTGATGACTTCCGCAGGAATCACATTCTGGAAAACGCTCAGGCCCAGGGAAGCCACGATCATGGCATAGATGGTCTTGGCTCCGAAACTTTTGCCCAGTGAGCGCATCGCCAGCAACAGCAGCACCGCATTGACGGCAAAATAGGTATAACCGATCTTTATCGTACCGTGCGTAGCATACTGAATGATGGCCGCGATACCTGTCACTCCCCCGCCGACGAGGTTGTTCGGCGCGAGGAAGATACACCAGGCCAGAACATACAACAGAATGCCGAGGGTGATGAGGGCGTATTCCTTGACGCCCGTCAGGAGTTTCTTAAAGTCCATTACTTCAACACGATATTGACAATGCGTCCGGGAACGACGATCACCTTGACGATCTGCTGCTCACCGACATATTTCGCCGTCTGCTCCTGCGCCCGGACGAAGGCTTCCACCTCGGCGGGCGAAGCGCTCTTGGGCTGTTCGACGGTAAAGCGCGTCTTGCCGTTGAAGGAGACGGGATAAGTACAACTGTCCTCAACCGTATAGGCGGCGACATATTCCGGGAAAGCGGCATAGGTGATGCTTTCCCGATGTCCGAGCGCTTCCCAGAGTTCCTCGGCGATGTGCGGCGCAAAGGGCGAAAGCAGCACGGTCAGCGGCTCAAGGATAGCGCGCTTGTGGCAGTCGAGCGACACGAGGTCGTTCATCGCAATCATAAATGCACTGACCGTCGTATTATAGGAGAAGTTCTCGATATCCTCCTGCTCCTTGCCGATCAGGCGGTGCAGCACCTTCAGTTCCTGCGCGGAAGGCTTCTCGTCGGTCACCAGCCAGTTGTCGTGGTCCCAGAAGAGTTTCCAGAAGCGCTTGAGGAAGCGGTTGACCCCGTCGATACCCTTGGTATCCCAGGGCTTGCTCTGCTCCAGCGGTCCGAGGAACATCTCGTAGAGACGGAGCGTATCCGCGCCGTAAGTGTCGCAGATATCGTCCGGATTCACTACGTTGAACATACTCTTGCTCATCTTCTCGACCGCCCAGCCGCAGACGTACTCCCCGTTCTCGAGGATGAATTCCGCATCGGCATATTCGGGATTCCAGGCACGGAAGCCCTGCAGGTCGAGCCGGTCGTTGCGCACCAGCTTGACATCCACGTGGATCTGCGTCGTCTCATACTTGTCCTTCAGCCCGAGCGACACGAAGGTATTGGTGCCCACGATACGGTACACGAAATTCGAGCGGCCCTGGATCATACCCTGGTTGATCAACTTGCGGAAAGGCTCATCCTCACAGACATAACCCAGGTCAAAGAGGAACTTGTTCCAGAAACGGGAATAGATCAGGTGACCGGTCGCGTGTTCCGTTCCGCCGATATAGAGGTCCACGCTGCGCCAGTAGGCATTCGCCTCCGGGCTGACAAGCGCCTCGTCATTACCGGGGTCCATGTACCTCAGATAATAGGCACTGGAGCCGGCGAAGCCCGGCATCGTGCTCTTTTCCAGCGGACAGCCCTGATAGCTCCAGTCCTTGGCGCGCGCGAGCGGCGGTTCTCCGTCCGGAGAGGGCTTGAAACTTTCGATTTCGGGCAGCGTCAGCGGCAGCGCGCTCTCGGGGAGCGGCGTCGGGATTCCGTCCTTATAGCAGATCGGGAAAGGCTCGCCCCAGTAGCGCTGGCGTGAGAAAATCGCATCGCGCAGGCGATAATTGGTTTTCCTGCGGCCGATGCCCTTCGCTTCGGCATAATCCTTCGCCGCTTCGATGGCTTCTTTCACCTCCATCCCGTTCAGGAAGCCGGAATTGCACATTTTGCCTTCCTTCGCATCGAAACTCTGCTCCGAAACGTCGCAGCCTTCGATAATGGGGATGATGGGCAGGTTGAACTTGCGCGCGAAGGCATAGTCGCGGCTGTCGTGCGCCGGCACCGCCATGATCGCCCCGGTTCCATAGCCGGCAAGCACATATTCGGAAATCCAGACGGGAACCTTCTCCCCCGTCAGGGGGTTGACGGCATAGGCTCCGGAGAAGACGCCCGTGACGCTGCGGGTTTCCGCCATGCGCTCACGCTCGGTCTTCTTCTTCACGGCTTCGAGATAGGCGTCGACTTTCGCCTTGCAGGCGGCTGAGGTCAGTTCCGGCACCAGTTCGCTCTCGGGCGCCAATACCATAAAGGTAACGCCGAAAATCGTATCTACGCGGGTAGTGAAGATGGTGATGTCACGCTCGCGGCCGTCGCATTCGGTGTGGAAGACAACTTCGGTACCGTCAGAACGGCCGATCCAGTTGCGCTGCATTTCCTTGAGGGAATCCGTCCATTCCAGGCGGTCCAGCGAGGAAAGCAGGCGCTCGGCATAGGCGGAAATCCGCAACTGCCACTGCGCCATCTTCTTCTGCTCCACCGGGAAACCGCCGCGCACCGAAAGGCCGTCCTTCACCTCGTCGTTGGCCAGCACGGTGCCCAGTCCCGGACACCAGTTCACCGACGATTCACCGAGGTAGGCGATGCGGTAGTTCATCAGGATATCGGATTTCTCCTTGTCGGAGGCGGCCGCCCAGGCGGCAGGGGTCACGTCGCCGTAGCCCGTCGTCTCGAATTTCTCAATCAGCGTGGCGATGGGACGCGCCTTGTCCTCCTGCGGGTCATACCAACTGTCGAACATCTTCAGGAAGGCCCACTGCGTCCACTTGTAGAAGCGGGGGTCGCAGGTGCGCACCTCACGGTCCCAGTCATAGGAGAAGCCCAGCCGGTCCATCTGGCCGCGGTAACGGTTGATGTTGTCCGTCGTCGTCTTTTCCGGATGCTGTCCGGTCTGGATGGCGTACTGCTCCGCGGGAAGGCCGAAGGCGTCGTAGCCCATCGGATGCAGCACGTTAAAGCCCTTCAAGCGCTTGTAGCGGGAATAAATGTCACTGGCGATGTAGCCCAGCGGGTGTCCCACGTGAAGCCCCGCGCCCGAAGGGTACGGGAACATATCCAATACGTAATACTTAGGCTTGGAGGCGTCCTCCTTTACCTTGAAGGTCTTTTGGGCCGCCCAGCGGCCCTGCCATTTTTTCTCGATTGACTTGAAATCGTAATCCATCGCAGTATCTTATTTTCTTCTTTCCAAAATAAATTCCACATAAAGGGAAACTTCGCTGATGACGGGTTTCCCGCGCACTTTTCCGGGCTTCCAGCGCGGAGATGCGGCGACGACCTTCACCGCCTCCTCATCCAGCAGCGGATGCACGCCCTTGAGCACGTGCACGTTCTTGACATTACCCTTCTCATCCACCAGGAAGTCCACCAGCACCCGGCCGCGAATACCCTTGCGCACCGCTTCCGGAGGATAGTGCAGGTAGGCATACACCCACTTCTGCAGGAACACCCCCGGATCCGTGCTGCCCAGGAAGGTGGGCTTCACGTCACACTCGTAATAGGGCACGACCGTCTTTCCGTCCAGTTTCGCCGCCGTTTCCTCGCTGACGCGGAAGACGGGCTTCGGGCCGTTGCAGAGCTGCACCGCGAAATTATAAATAAATTCGAGTTCCCGCTCCATATTGTCGTACTCCAGGATGCTTTCGGTATCCTTCTCGCTGTTGTACTCGGGATACATCCCCGTCGTGAAGAACACGGAAGGGATCTCCTTGTCATAGAAGGCCTTATGGTCCGAGAAACAGGGTTCCCGCGTAACCACCTGCGGGACAATCGGCTGGAGCGTGGCGGAGAGATTGCCCAGAAAATGCGTCAGGTCGGCATTGCCCGAAGGCCAGGCATAAAAGCCCGCAGAACCCGTTCCCAGCATATCCAGGTTGATCATCGCATCGATCTTGTCCACCGCGGCAAAATTCCGGTTCAGGAAATACCAGGAACCGGCGCCGAGTTCGCAGGATGAACCGAAAGCGGCAATCAGCACCGAACGGCGCAGCAGTATCCTGTTCCGCTGCAGCATCGAGGCCAGTTGCACCAGCATCGCCAGTCCGGAAGCGTTCCCGTTGGCACCGTAGCAGATGCGCGTCACCTTCTGCCCGTCTACCGTCAGCTCGTAGCTGCCGATATTATCGAGCCGCGCGCCGATGACGATGTAATGGTCGGAAAGGTTTTTGTCGTATCCGGGGATGAAGGCGAGCACGTTGCACGACGAGAGGGTGTCCCCGTTCTCCTGCCGGAGGCCGAAAGGCTCCCCTTCCTCACCGGTCAGCACGTCCACCTCTTCCGCAGAAAGCCGCGCACTGACATAGCGCGCAGCCTCCCGTTCCCCCTCGGAACCCGCTTTCCTTCCTTCGAGCGCCGCCGACGACAGGAAGCGCACATCTTCACGCATCGCTGTCACGGCGGCACTCTCATACAAGTCCCCGTACGGGGGCTTGCGGTACTGGGCTTCAAGCGTCAGCGCCAGCAGCGCTGAAAAGAATATGGCGGAAAGCCTTTTGCTATTCACCCTTGAGGTAGGCGTTGTATTGCTGGTTCTTTTCCTTGTACTGGTTGCTCAGTTCCTCCTTGTCCTGACGGCTGTACGCAGAATAGAGGTTGTAGCAGACGATCTTGAGGTACTGCGCGGCCACATCCTTGTTGTTCTTCTCCGTAGAGATGTTGAAGAAGGACTCGAAGGGCTCCACGCACTGCTCGAGCGCTTTCATATATTCGCCCACCAGCACTTCGTACTTGGCATTGTCATCCTCGCGCTGGGCCTGGTCGTAAAGGGCCATCGCCTCATCGTAATAGAACTTGCCGATGCAGTAGTAACCGTACTCATACTTGGGATCCACCTCCACGCTCTTCCGGTAACCGGCGATCGCTTCTTCCTTCATCCCCAGTTTGGAACGGATATCGGCCTCCACGGCATAGAGGGAAGCATTCTTGGGATCCTGCTCCTTGGCCTTGGTGAAGAGGTCGAAGATCTCCTGAGGGTCTTCCTGCAGCTGAATCTTCTGGTTGATCAGGTTGATGACGATCTCCTGGTTCAGGGGATACTTGTCGATACCCTGCTCGAGGTAAGCCTTCGCTTCTTTCTGAATCGCGAGGGAATCCGCGGCATCCTTGGCGTTCTCCAGACCGGCGGCGGTCACATAGAAGAGAGCGGAATAGACCTTGCCCTCGCTGTCATAACCGTATGCCAGGCACTTGTCCAGGATTTCCTTTGCCTTGGCGTTGTCACCCGCCATGCGGGCAGCCACGGAAGCGTTGAAGAGCGACATGGTATCCAGCTGTCCGCAGGGCGGCTCGGCTGACACCAGCGCCGCCTGCTCGAACATATAAGCGGCCTTGTCCAATTTCTGGGTGTAATAGTAGAAAGTCGCTTCTCCGAGGAACTTTCCGGAAATGTCCATAAAGGCCGTGGCCACGTCCTTGCTCTTCTTGGGATCGAGCTCAAAAGCCTTCTTGTAAGCGGCGAACGCCTGCTCGAGCGCATCGTCATAGGCCGCGTTCTTCACCTCGGTAAAGAGCAGTTGCCCGCCCTGATTGCTGAAATAGAGGTTCGCATTCTCGAAGGAGAGCTTCTCGACGGGCTTGCCTTCAAGCTCCACGACCTCCGTCTGCTTGGGTTTGATGCCGAGGTCGCTGAGCTGCACCTTGTACTGCACGCTGGCGAACTCTTTGGTCGGAGCATTGTAGGCATCCATCAACTTCTTGCCGAAATTGATCCAGGTCGCCGATTTGGCGGAAGACTTGGGATCCAGCGTCGCGGTGCGGGCCTTTTCGGCCGCTTTCTTCGCATTCTCTACATTACCCTGGGCAAAAGCCGCCTGGAAAGCAAGCAGCATCGCAGCCATCAAAAGGATTCTCTTTTTCATAATCTTGGTTCTTTTTGTTATTCTTCACTCTGTTCCGGCGACTCCTGCGTCTCTTCTTCCTCCTCATTCCGGTTCACCACCGATACGGAGGCGATCGAGTCGTTCTCCCGGATGTTGATCAGGCGGACACCCTGTGTGGCCCTGCCCATTACCCTGATATCCGACGCCGGCATCCTGATCGTCAGGCCGGACTGGGTGATAATCATCAGGTCGTTGTCGTCGCTGACGTTCTTTATCGCAACCACCGTGCCAGTCTTGTCCGTGATGTCCAAAGTCTTGACACCCTTGCTTCCACGGGCGGTCAGACGGTAATCCTCCGGATCGGAGCGTTTGCCGTAACCGTGCTCGCTCACTACGAGGATGCTCTGGCCGGAAGCCGCCTCCTCGGCGGGATTGTAGGCGATCATGCCCACGACCTCGTCATCCCCGTCCAGGCTGATGCCGCGGACACCGGAAGAAACGCGGCCGAGGCTGCGGGCATCCTCTTCGTTGAAGCGGACGCAGCGGCCACCCCGGGCGGCAATCATCAACTGCTCGCTGCCGTCGGTCAGCAAGGCCTCCACAAGGGCGTCGCCTTCGCGGAACTTGATGGCGGTAATGCCCTTGTTGCGGGTACGGGCATTGGCGTATTCGGTGAGCAGGGTCTTCTTGATGACACCCTTGCGGGTCACCATCACGACATAGTGGCCGTCCGTATATTCCTTATTCTCGATGGATTTGGCATTGAGATAGGTAATGATGCTGTCATCAGCGTCGATGGGACGCAGGTTGCGGATGACGCGGCCCTTCGAGGTGCGCGTACCTTCGGGCAGCTCATAGACCTTGATGCGGTAGCACATTCCCTTCGCCGTAAAGAAGAGCATCGTGGAATGCATGTTCGCCACGTAGATATGCTCGATGAAGTCCTCGTCGCGCGTAGCTCCGCCCTTCGCGCCCACGCCGCCGCGGGACTGGGTACGGAACTCGGTGAGGGCGGTGCGTTTGATATAGCCCAGATGCGAAATGGTGATGACCACGTCGTCATCGGCATAGAAATCTTCGGGATTGAATTCTTCTGCGGAGAGGGTGATTTCCGTGCGGCGGGCGTCGCCGTACTTCGCCTTCATCTCCATCGTTTCCTCCTTCACGACCTTGAGTTGCTCCTCCTCGCTGCCGAGGATTTCGTTGCAGCGGGCGATGAAGCGCTCGAGTTCGTCGTACTGGGCCTGGAGTTTTTCCTTCTCCATTCCGGTCAGCTGGCGCAGACGCATCTCGACGATGGCCGTCGCCTGCGGCTCCGTAAAGCCGAAGGTGGACATCAGCTCCTCGCGGGCATCATCGACCGTCTTGGAACGCTTGATGATGGCGATGATTTCGTCGATTACGTCGATGGCCTTGAGCAGACCTTCGAGGATATGGGCACGGCGCTGGGCCTGGTCCAGGTCGAATTTCGTGCGGCGCACGATCACCTCGTGACGGAAGTCCACGAATTCCGCGATCATCTCCTTGAGGGACATGGTGCGGGGACGGCCTTTCACCAGGGCCACGTTGTTCACGGCGAAACTGCTCTGGAGCGCCGTGTACTTATACAGCGTATTGAGCACCACGTTGGAGTTGTGCCCCTGCTTCACGCGGAAAATCACCCGGAGTCCTTCACGCGAAGACTCGTCGTTCAGGTAGGTGATGCCCTCGATCTTCTTGTCCTCCACCATCTGGGAAATGCGCTCGAGCATTTCCTTCTTGTTCACCATATAGGGCAGTTCCGTGACGACGATGGTCTCGCGTCCCTGCGCATCCTCCTCGATCTCGGCTTTCGCGCGGACGACCACGCGGCCGCGGCCGGTGGTATAGGCATCGATGATGCCCTGGCGGCCCTGGATGATGCCGCCCGTCGGGAAGTCCGGCCCCTGGATATGCTCCATCAGGCCTTCCACGGTGATATCGGGATTATCGATATAGGCACAAATGGCATCGCAGCACTCGCTCAGGTTATGCGGCGCCATGTTCGTCGCCATACCTACGGCGATACCGGCAGAACCGTTGAGCAGCAGCAGCGGGAGTTTGGTGGGCAGCACGGTGGGCTCTTCGAGCGAATCGTCGAAGTTCAGCATCATATCCACCGTATTCTTGTCGATGTCCGCCAGCGTCTCCTCCGCCATCTTGGCAAGCTTCGCCTCGGTGTATCGCATGGCCGCGACGGGGTCACCGTCCATGGAACCGAAATTACCCTGGCCCCATACCAGCGGATAGCGCTGGTTCCACCATTGCGCCAGACGCGCCATGGCATCATATACGCTGGAATCTCCGTGCGGATGATATTTACCCAGCACCTCACCTACGATACGGGCGGATTTTTTCGTCTGCCCGCCGAAGTTGAGTCCCAGGCCGTCCATACCGAACAACACCCTCCTCTGTACGGGTTTCAGACCATCCCGGGCATCGGGAAGCGCCCTGGAAACAATGACCGACATCGAATAGTCGATGTACGCCGTACGCATCTCTTGATCGATTTCTACGGGCTCGATCAGACCATGAATTTCATTCGTATCCATAAACATACAAAGATAGCAAAAATTTTCTTAATTTTGTCCCGAAGAAAGCGCTTTTTTATGCAACTGAGCATTTCCCCTGAACTGAACGAAATTATCAGTTACGCCCGGGACGAAGCGATGCGCACAGGCAGCTATGCCGTAAGCACCGACCACCTCTTCCTGGGGATGCTCCGGCATGCCGACAACGGGGCCTGCCGCTGCCTTTCTTCGCTCGGGGTGGACCTGGAAGATTTCAAGAATTACCTGGACCGCTGCACCATCAGCGGCGAACTCATTTCCTACTCGGAAATCGATAAGATCGTCTTCTCGCGGCTCTGCCAGAATGCGCTGAACCTCACCATCCTGGAAGCCACGCGCTCGCGAAGCCGTGCGGCGGACAGCCGGCACCTGTTGCTGGCCCTCCTGCGCGCGACGGGCGGCGTCGCCTCCACCTATCTCTCCGACCTGGGCATCACGGCCAAACTGGTCGGACAGCAGATGTCCGGAGAGGAAAGCCCTGCCGGAACGCCCGCAGAAGAAACGCCGGCGGAAGAAACGCCGGCGGAAAAGGCCGGGGAAGCAAGCGAAAGCAGCGAAAAGACCAGCCTCCTCGAAGAATTTGCCCGCGACCTGACGGCCGAGGCGATGAGCGGGCACCTGGACCCCGTCGTCGGGCGCGACCGCGAAATCGAGCGGGTGGTGGAAATCCTCGGCCGCCGCAAGAAGAACAATCCGATGCTCATCGGCGAGCCGGGCGTAGGGAAATCCGCCATCGTGGAAGGCATCGCGCTGCGGCTCGCTTCCGACAGCGTCCCCGCTCCGATCCGCGGAAAGAGGCTCTATTCGCTGGACATCGGTTCGGTCGTGGCGGGAACGCGCTACCGCGGCGATTTCGAGAAGCGCCTCAAAGGCATTATCGCCGAATTGCGCGAACGGACGGACGTCATTCTTTTCATCGACGAATTCCATACGATGGTCGGTGCCGGCGGCGCACAGGGCAGCCTGGATGCCGCCAATATGCTCAAACCGGCGCTGGCGCGCGGAGAAATCCAGTGCATCGGCGCCACGACGATGGACGAATTCACCAAGATCATCGAGAAGGACGGCGCGCTGGACCGCCGCTTCCAGAAGATCGTGGTAGAAGCGACCGACATCGCCCAGACCCTGGAGATCCTTACGCAAATTGCGCCGCAGTACGAACAGTTCCACGGCGTACACTATACCCGGGAAGCGCTGGAAGCCTGCGTTCGGCAGACGGACCGCTACATCCCTTCGGCACAATTGCCGGACAAGGCCGTCGATGCGATGGACGAAGCCGGCTCGATGGTGCGGCTGCGCGGCGGGAAAACCGTCCGCACGGAGGACATCGCCGCCGTAGTCTCGAAAATTTCGGGCATTCCCGCAGGGAAGGTCGCCCGGGAGGAAGGCCAGCGGCTGCTGGAGATGCGGAAGCGCCTGGGCGGCAGCGTCATCGGACAGGACGAAGCGGTGGAACGCGTCTGCCGGGCCATCTGCCGGAACCGCGCCGGGCTCAAGGATCCCGCACGGCCCATCGGCACCTTCCTGTTCTTCGGCCCCACCGGCGTGGGCAAGACCAAACTGGCCAAGAGCCTGGCGGGATATCTCTTCGATTCGGAAGAGAATCTCATCCGCATCGATATGAGCGAATACGGCGAGAAGATATCCAGTTCCCGGCTCGTGGGCGCGCCTCCGGGCTACGTCGGCTACGAAGAGGGCGGGCAGCTCAGCGAGGCCGTGCGCCGCAAGCCCTACAGCGTCGTCCTGCTCGATGAAATCGAAAAGGCCCATCCGGACATTTTCAACCTGCTGCTGCAGGTGCTCGATGAAGGGCGCCTTACGGACAGCAACGGCCGTTCGGTCAATTTCCGCAACACAATCGTCATCATGACCTCGAACGTGGGGTCCCGCGACCTGGACGAGTACGGCGGAGGCATCGGATTCGGCCGTTCGGACGAGGACGTGGCGCAGCGGCGCCGGAGCGTGCTGGACAAGGCGGTACGCAAGGCGTTCCCGCCGGAATTCATCAACCGCATCGACGAGCAGGTATTCTTCCGCAGCCTCGGACGGGAAGACCTGGAGAAAATCGTAGAACTGGAACTGGAAGGGCTGAAGGCACGCGCCCTGGAAGCCGGCTACCGCCTTTCCGTGCACCCCGCCGCACGGCGTTTCATCGCCGGGCAGGGATACGATCCCGCCTACGGCGCCCGGCCGCTCAAGCGGGCCATCAGCCACTATATCGAAGACCCCGTCTCGGAATTCATCCTTTCCGACAAACTTTTACGCCGCCCGGAAGGGAGCGGCGCAAAACAGTTACGGGTAAGCCTGACCCCGGACGGGCAGGGCACCTGCGTCAAAGTGATGGGGCAGAAGGGCTGTAAAGCTCATCCAGAGACTTGATCTCCCAGGGCTTTATCGTAGAGTCCGTAATCGTAGCATCCTCACAGAAGACACCCCCGCCGCAGACATTGGCCCGGATAAAGCGGTCCATCAGCGGGAAATTCCGCATCATGCTCGCCGCCACCTCGTGCCCGATGCCCGCAAAGCGGTAAATCGCGCAGGGGACGCCGCTCTTCAGCAGGACGGGATAGAGACAGTCGCTGCCGCCGAAGCAAAGATTGAACAAGGCAATCTTCTTGTAGGTCACGATCTTGTCGTCAATGCCGTGGAAAAGGACCGTCGGCGCCGGGGCGGCGTTCCGGTAGGCGACCTTCCCCCGGTCGGAGTACACCGCCCCGGAGAAGGAGACGAGACCGGCATAGGAGAAATCCTTGGGCAGGACGGAAGCGAGGGAGCCGCCGTTGCAGCGCTCCCAGTCCGCCTGCAGGATGGTGATCGCACCGGCAGAAGAACCGCAGAGTACGATGTTGGCGGGATCCACCCCCGTGACCCCGGCGTTGTTGCAGAGGAAGACGGTGGCGGAGAAAAGATCCTCCACGGCCATGTCGATGGCCTTTTTGAGAAGATCCCGCTGGGCGATGCCCATCTTCGTGACATCCTTTAGGCCGAGCCGGTAGTCGATGGACACCACGCGATAGCCGCTGTCGGTCAGGCGCTTAAAGAAAGGCATCAGGTACACATGGTCCCGGCTGCCGGTCTTGAAACCGCCGCCGAAGACATAGAGGACTGTCGGCAGGCCTTCGTTTTCCGTCCCCTTTGCAGGGGCATAGACATCCAGCCAGAGCGGCCCGTCCGCGCGTTCGGCAAAAAGATAAGAGGCGGAAGGCTCTATGCGGACTTGGGAGGCCTCCTGGGCCAAAGCCGGCTGCGGGCCGACGATGGACAGCAGGCAGGCGGTAGAGAAAAGGGAAATGAGTTTATTTTTCACAGTTTGTCGGCAAGTGTATCCAGACTGAGTTGGATCAGTCCTTCGATCTTACGTTTGTAATCGGGGTTGCTGTCCTTAAGAAGACGGTTGGCAATGGCGCAGCACACTGTGCCGGCTTCGTGTCCGAGCTTGGCGGCCAGGCCGGCCAGCGCGGAACTCTCCATCTCGAAGTTGTTGATCTTCATCCCGCCGAAACGGAAGGAGGAAATGCGGTCCAGCATATCGGGCATGGCCAGGCCAAGCCGCACTACCCTGCCCTGCGGACCATAGAAGCCGGGGGCCGAAATCGTCATCCCCTGGACGGTATTGTCCTTGAAGGCTTCGGCAATCCGCTCTGACGCACGGACGAAATACGGGTTGGGCAGATTCGGATTCCAGTCCATATGCTTCTTGAACGCGGCCTCGAAGTCCGGGAGGGATTCACGGTTCTCATACCAGTTCAGCAAGCCGTCAAAGCCGATGGAGATCTTGGAAAACACATAGGAGCCGATGGGGACATCCGGCTGAAGCGCTCCGCAGGTACCGATGCGCAGGATCGTAAGGCTGCGGTGGACGGGCTTGACTTCGCGGGTGGCGAAATCGATGTTGGCAAGGGCGTCCAGTTCGGTCATGACGATATCGATATTGTCCGTACCGATACCGGTGGAAAGAATGGTAAAACGTTTCCCTTTGTAGGTACCGGTCACGGAGACGAACTCACGGGATGAGTTACTGCACTCCACATTGTCCAGAAAGACGGACATCTGGGCCACTCGGCCCGGATCGCCCACAACAATGACGCGGTCCGCCAGTTGCTCCGGCTTGATATGGATGTGGAAAGCGGAGCCGTCGGCGTTGATAATCAGTTCAGATTCAGGTATTCTCATTGTGTTATCATTTATGTTTTGCACTGCGCAGGCGGGAGGCGCTGCGCACCATCAGTTCATCGGCATAGATACCCCGTACGGCAAGCATCGTAAAGATGGCCGCGATGAGCGGGAAGACCGCATTGTAGCGGAAGACGATGGCGCTGTCCGCGGTAAAATAATCCCAGGCGATCCAGCCCTGCAGCCCGAGCAGCACCACCATCGCCGCGGCGGCGATGCGCAGCTGGAACATCCGGTTCTTGAAGCCGAACAGGGCGATCAGGAGGCCTGCGGCACCCACGCTGAGCAGCACCAGATAGGGCAGTTTCTCCGTATAGCGGATGGGCTGCACCTCTCCCCCGGCGCCGATCACCTGCGCCGCATCGGAGAAAAAGAGGACAGCCGTAAGGGCAGCCGCGATAAGAAGGTAAAGCGTTTGTATTCTCTGCCACATAATTATCTCGAGTTGAATTTGTTAAGGACGGCTTCCTCGTAGGTCTTGGACACCGGGATGGGGTCCACCTGGGCGGAATCCAGGGTCAGGAAATAGCCCTCCTTCTCGCTGGAAAGCACCTCCACCTTATTGATATTCACGAGGAACTTCCGGTGACAGCGCACCAGGTCGCTGTCCAGGAAACTCTCTTCAATGGTCTTGAGGCGGCAGCGCAGCATATACTGCTTGAGTCCCCCGTTGCCGTCCGTGTACCAGACCTTGACGTAATTGTCGTCCGATTCGATGTAATAGAGTTTATCCTGCGTAAGCGACAGTTTGATGACGCCGGCGTTGTCGAAGAGCGTGATGCGCTTTTCATCCTGCGGGGTCAGCGGCATATCCGTCACCACCGACGAATAATTCATCACCCGCATCGTATTGTTCTTGTCTTCGATGGCGAAATACTGGCCGATCAGGATATAGGGTACGCCGATTGCCACCGAGGTAGCCAGCAGCGCGCGCGCAAAGAGGATCTGGAGAGGAACGGTCGATTCCGGCAGCCCCAGCATCGGCGCAGCCACGGAAAAACCGGTATAGAGCAGCGCTACCCCCACAACTTCCGCCACCAGCCACAGGATATAGCCGAGGTAGGTGATGGACTCGTCGCGATTCATATACATCAGGCGGCGGCTAACGCTGATCAGGGCGACCGCCAGTACGTAGAAGGCCAGCATATAGCCGGCGGAAAACGCACTGTCCAGAGAAAACCAACTGTTCAGGAAGAAACGGCTCACCAGCAGGATGCAGACCAGCGAGAAGAGCGCGGTAAACATCACCGTCGCCATCAGCTGATATTTCCCCAGCAAAAACTTCGGAATCCTGTCGGAGAGCGAAAACATGCTCAAAGATAAGATTTTTTCGCTACATTTGCAGCATATCAGAGGAAATTATGGAAGGAAGAAGAGTAGTTGTCACAGGCTTGGGAATCGTATCCTGTCTGGGGAACGATGTCGCGGCTTTTTGGAAAAATCTTGTGGACGGCGTCTGCGGAATCGATTACATTACTGAATTCGACACCAAGGACCTGCCGGTCAAGATTGGAGGAAAGGTGCGCGGCTTCGAGCCCCTGGATTTCGGGATGGACAACCATTTCATCCGCAAACAGGACCCCTTCACCATTTACGCGATGGCCGCGGCCTGGCAGGCATTCCAGGACGCCCGGCTCAAATCCGACGACAACATCGACCCCTTCCGCCTCGGCGTTTACATCGGTTCCGGCGTGGGCGGGTTTACCGTCGCCCACCGGGAGATCAACAAGATGTACGACGATCCCTCCGGACGCTGGCTCTCCCCGATGTTCATCCCGACGATGATTTCCAACATCGCCAGCGGACAGGTGGCCATTAAATTCGAAGCCAAAGGCCCCTGCATCGACATCGTCACCGCCTGCGCCACGTCCACCCACTCGATCGGCGAGGCCTACAGGGCCGTCAAGCACGGCTATGCCGATGCCATCGCCGCGGGCGGCACGGACAACTGCACCATTCCCCTCGGACTGGCGGGCTTCGCGTCCGTCAAGGCGCTTTCGCGGGCGACCGATCCGCAGTACGCGTCGCTGCCTTTCAACCTGAACCGCGGCGGCTTCGTGATGGCCGACGGCGCGGCCGTACTGATACTCGAAGAATACGAGCATGCCAAGGCGCGCGGAGCGAAGATCTATGCGGAAATGGTGGGCTACGGCAGCACCTGCGACGCTTTCCACGCGACGGCGCCCAGGCCCGACGGCAGCACTCAGGCCAAATGCATCACGGATGCCTGCGAGGAAGCGCATTTCGATGCCGCAAAGGATACGGTCTATATCAATGCCCACGGCACCGGCACCAAACTGAACGATGTCGCGGAAACGCTCGCCTACAAGAACGCTTTCGGCGATTTCGCCTACAAGTGCCACATCTCCTCGACGAAATCGATGCACGGGCATATGCTCGGCGCGACGGGTGCGACGGAGGCCATTGCGGCGATTCTTGCGCTGCGCGACGGCATCGTCCCCCCGACCATCAACCTGGACACGCCCGACCCCGAGTGTGACCTGGATTACACGCCGAACCAGGCCGTCAAGGCCGGTATCACCCTCGCCCTAAGCGACTCCTTCGGCTTCGGCGGCCACAACGCCTGCCTCGCGTTCAGGCGTCCCTGAACGCCACTATAATTCATTAGAGGTAGTCTAAAGGCTGATGTTCACCCTTGCCACCGAAATCGTTCCCGCATTGCAGGTCCAACTCTTGGAAGCCTCCTTTGTAGCGAGAAGCTGATTATCCTGATCAAAGAACTCCACCTTCAAATAACTGAATGATTGCGGACTGATGGCCAGGACAACTTCATTATCCCCGCCATTATCGTACAAGACGGCGGAATTATAAAACAGGCCCGGAAAACTGCCCTGATCCCCAAAGGTATAATCCTGCATAGGGCCATACAAACAGTATCCGGCGAGTTGCGCATCGCTGTTGACGGTTACGCGAACCCAGGAAAAACCACTACTGGCAATAATATCCAGGAATCCCGTCAAGCAAGACAACTGCACTTCCGCTGACTGCTGCGTATACTCACAATAGCCATAAAAAGCGCAGGAACGGTCAATAACCGTCGACGGGA
>JAEEJZ010000077.1 GCA_016282145.1 Bacteroidales bacterium
GGCACCGCCGTTGATGATGTTCATCATCGGAACGGGCAGCACATAGGTATTGGTACCGCCGATATAGCGGTAAAGAGGCATGTCGAGGTAAGCGGCGGCAGCGTGCGCGACAGCGAGGGAAACGCCGAGGATGGCGTTCGCGCCGAGTTTGCTCTTGGTCGGGGTGCCGTCCAGTTCGATCATCGTCTTGTCGATGGCGCGCTGCTCCAGCGCGGACATTCCGATGATGGCGGGAGCGATGACGTCGTTCACGTTGGCGACGGCCTTCAGCACGCCTTTTCCACCGTAACGCTTCTTGTCACCGTCGCGAAGCTCGAGGGCTTCATTCTCGCCGGTAGAGGCTCCGGAAGGAACGGCGGCGACGCCCTTCACACCGGATTCAAGGATAACTTCAACTTCAACCGTGGGGTTTCCTCTCGAATCGAGGATTTCCCTTCCTGTGACTTGTACAATATGCATTTTACTCTATAATTAAGATATTTTCTGTCTTGCAGCCGGCAAAGATATAAAAATTATTTGGTATATTCTCCTATCAGCCGTACGATAAGGTCGCCGAGGTATTCCACCTTGTATTCACCGACGGTGGCGGTGATGTGATCGTTCCCGATTCCGCTGTCATTCGTGAGGAATACATAGGTGCCGCCGGTGGCGATGGCAAAGAAGCGGAGCATGAACTCCGTGCTCTTGTCGACGCCGCTCGAAGCCACGGGAATCAGGCGGATTCCCTGCCGGGCATAGGCCTCGATGGATTTGTGCAGGCTTTCCAGCACGCCGGCGTGATCCCGGTGCGCCGGAGCATCCAGCAGCATGAAGGCCAGTTTCGTGCGGGCGTCCGCGTCCCAGTTGAGTTTGCTCAGGCTGACTTCGAGGGCCGTATGTACCGCCTCGGGATAATCTCCACCCCCGTTGGCGTCCTGCTCCTTGATGAAGGCGACGGTATTCCTGGGATCGTCGGTAAAATCGGAACCCCGGGTCAGGTATTCGTCCCCCTTGTCCCGGTAGAAGACCGTGGCGGTGCGGAAAGCGATGGCGCTCTGCGCTCCGGTCGTACGGTTCAGCACATCCAGCAGGTCCGCCTTGAGGAAGGCGATCTCGTCGGACATGGAGCCGGTGGCATCCACGATGAAGGCGATGTCCGCCTGCAACTTCACGGGAGCGGCCGAGGCGACGACGACCTCGTTGAGTTTCACGTCGGCTTCCGCATTCCAGGGTGTGAGGACGGGCACCGCGCTGACGGCCTCCCCGTTCACGGACAGGCTCAGCCCCGCGTTGTCGGGAAGGGCCTCTTTCTGGAACAACGACACCCACAGGTCCGCACGGCCGGCATTATCGGTCACGGCCTCCCATACGGCCAGGCCGCCGCGGCTCAATACGAGCTTGGCGCCGGCGACCGGACTCCCCTGACCGTTCTTGACGGCAACGGCCACGCGGTTGTTGGTAAAGAAGCCCCAGTCTTCACACAGCCCGGGGAAATCCACTTCACTGCCTTCCTGATCCTGTCCCGCCTGGGAGAGCATCAGATTGCTCCAGAAGGGCCAGTGGGCCAGGTCGTTCCACTCACCGGCCGTTACCAGGCCGGCCAGGGAACCGCCGCCCTGATTGCCGCCCGGCGTGCGGCCACCTGAGAAGGACATTTCGCCGTCCTTCGCCATCCCGTCCAGACGGGCGGAGCCCCTTTCACAAGATACGGCCAGCAGCGCCGCTGCCGCCATCAGGCAAAAAGAAAAATGTTTCATCCTATCCAGATTTAAGCGTTATTTACGGAAAACATAGCGTAAGCCGAGCGTAGCGGCAAAATTACTGGGCAGGATATCTCCCCAGTCGTAATAGATGCCGGGCAGCAGGAGCAGGGATCCCTTCAGGAAGGGGACCTGCGCAGAGAGGGACATACTGAGCTGATGCAGCGGGATTTCAAAGCCTCTGGTGTTCTTTTCGTAGGGCGTACCATAAGTACCGTAACAACGCGCCCAGGTAAACATCAGGCGATAGGGCGCGTAATGGGCGATGGAACCGCCCAGGCCGAAGTGGGCCGAGAGCAGACGGTTGTTCTCCACCCCCATGACGGTTTTTTTGTAATCCAGGGTTCCAGCGCGCGTTCCTTTGGGATAGAAAAGCGGATTACCCTTGCTGCGGCCCCAGGCCGTCCAGCCGGAAGCATATTCCCCGTTGTTGCAATAATTGTCTCCTCCTCCGAGGATGATCCAGGTACCCCATTTATCAGTGTAAAGCCGGGGATCCGTCCCTGCAGCGATCTCCTCCTCGGTCGCCAGGCGCTGGTGATCCCTGCCCGACTGCCACATCGTGTACTGGGCTTCAAGGAGAATATCGGAAACCCAGCGTTTCTTGTCCGTAAAGGAGAGCGCGATGGTGTTTACCCCGTCCGGGAAGTTCTGCCATTTCATACCGGAACGGTCCTCGTACGGGACTTCGTGCTGGAAGGTAAGTTTCCAGCCGTCGCCGCGGTAATCCAGGCGCACCAGTTCGGCGCCCAACTGGTTGCCGATGACGTTGATCCGGTCGCTCTCGCTGCTCTTGGAGCCGCCGCTGCTGCCCGTCACCACCCGCAGATAATCCATAAAGGAGGTGGGCATCTTTCCCATCGTCGGATGCGTGCCGGACCATTGCGCCCAGTGGTCGATGCCGAGCGTCAGGCTAAAGCGGCCGATATTGCCGATCAGGCCGAAGCGGGTGGAATGGACCAGATGGTGCTGCACATAGGTATAAGGGTCGATGCAGAGGTAATCGCCCCAGGAGCCGTAGACCTGCAGATGCCCCTTGGTGAAGGGGAAGTTCGCCGGCGCAAGCCGCAGGGTATAGCCCGGCATCGACCGGGTATTGCCGCTCCAGGCCATACGGCCGGCGGTCGTGGAGAGCGTGCCGAGGTATTCGCTCGCGCCCAGGAAGTCCTGCTGCTCGTGCTTGATGCCCAGGTCCAGCGAAAGGTTGCGCCAGCCGCCGCTCAGGAAGGCCTCGTCGGGAATGAAGGTGAATCCGTCCCGCATCTCCTCA
>JAEEJZ010000078.1 GCA_016282145.1 Bacteroidales bacterium
GAAGCCGCCGTGGAAGAATAGTTATCAAAACCAGCCGTGATATCCACCGCTTCAGGATAAGTGACGGCAGCGCCGCTGGAAACGACCTCGAATTCCGGAGTCTTCAGTTCGGGGAGGTTATTGTACGTCGCCTTGGTCGCCTTTACATTCAACTGGTCACCAATCTTGACATCGTGCTCCTTTTCCGCATACACGTAGACATTGCTGGTCCCGTCGGTGATGATGAAGCCCTTGGTGGTGATGGCGGTCACAAGGGCACCGTTCACGGTGACCAGGGCTCCGTCTTCCTGGGCGATCGCATCGGAAACCGTTCCGGTCAGGACGGGAGGTTCCGCCGCGGAATAACTCTCGATTTGCGCATCGACGACCTCGTGCGTGGAGGTAGTACCGCTGGTGTAGAGCTGATAAGCCCCGACAAGGGTGACATCGTAATAGTTCTTGAGTTTGTCCTTGTAATCGGTCAGATTGATGCCGGAATAGACCTTGATGGTCTGGCCGGACGCATCCTTCAGGTCAAAACTGCCGTAAGTGGCATCCACCTCGCCGGTCACCTTGCCGCTCAGGCGGTACAGGGTGTAGATATCAGCCGTCTCGATGAATTCCTTGACAGTCTTGGACTGGATATTCGTCATATCAGGGGCGGTGACGGCGGAGATTTCGCCTTCCTTCATCTGATCCTGCTTGTTGGTCTCGAAGAAGGAATACTTTCCCTTGATGGTGACGGTGCCGCCGGTGCGGAGCTGCGCCTTGTAGGCATCGAAATTCGAAGGGAATGCGCAATATACTTCGCCCGTGGCATCCTTGAGCATGAAGCCGTATTTCTTGGCGCTGGTGGAAATATTACCTATCTTGCCCGTCAGCTTATACGCGTTCTCCGTGTCCTTCTTGCTGAGGAATTCAGCGACGCTCAGCGCCTCGGCATCGCCCTTGTCACCGCTTTGGGTCACGGTGATGGTCTGCTTGTGGAGCACATTGCCGTAGAAAGTGAGGGTTACGCTGCGGTCATTCCCGGGATTGGCGAGCACCGTGAAGCTAATCGTGCGCTCTTCTGCCGAAGCCTTGCCGGAATCGGGATCGATGGTGAGCCATGCACGGGCAGCGTCGTCGTAACCCTGGATGCCCCAGTCGAGGGTGGCTTTGAGCGTCAGTGTCTGGGTCTGGGCCGCAGAACTGAAGGTGAGTTCGGTGGCGGACAGGGTCACTTCTTCGGGCCCCAGGTCCTTCTCCTGCTTACAGGATACCGACAGGGCCAGAAGCACCATCGGCAACAGGGCAAATAATCTGGTTTTCATATTAGCGTTAATTATTCTTTTGTTGATTGTCTGCTATAGTCCGTAAAGGTAATGAACTTCAAGCAAAAATACAAGAACTTTCAGAAGCTCCATTTGAAGCCCAGGACAACAAGGCGACGGTTGCTCCGGGCCTCCTCCACCCAGAACTCCTTCTGCTCTTCGGAATAGAAGCTGGTCTCCCGCGGCTGATCCAGCAGATCGCGCCCGTCGAGGTATAGAGTAAAGCGCTTGAAACTCTTCTGGACGTGGGCATTCAGTTCGCAATTCTCGTTGGAGGTGGTAAAGAAAGTCGCCACCTTGCTCCGGTATTTGGTATCTATGCCCACGCGCCATCCTTTGCCCAGATTGGCGAAGATTTCGGTGTCCAGACGCCAGTCGAAGGAGGGTTTGACAGCACCGCCGTTCCTGGCGGTGCGCTGCGTCTGCTTGTAAGTGAATCCGGCATTGGCCGTGATGATCTTGCCCTGCCAGCCCAGTTTCTGTGTGATGCCTATCCCGTGACTGTCGGAGGAGTTGACCCAGCGGAACACCTTGTACTGGCGTCCTTCGATTTCCTCATTGTCCCAGGTCTGGTCCACCTCGTTGTTCACGCGGGTATAGGAAACAGCCGTGCTCGCCAGGAAACGGCCCCAGTTGAACGCATACTCCAGGGCATATTCCCGCGTCACGGGAGAGAATAGTTCCTCGTTCCCCCGGTACAACTGGTCCAGATAACCGGCAGTGCGGTCATACCAGCAGACCTTGAGATAGTCCGGATGCTTGACGCTCATCTTATTGCTCAGATTAAGGGCATGGTGGGGCGAGATCGTCCATTTGATATTGGCCTTCCCCACCGGATATACGCCTTTGATGCGCAGCGGCTGCCGGTGCTCCTCGTCGTTCAGACGGCGGCCATAAATCTGGCAGGCATAGTCGGCATGGGCTTCGAGGCTCTTCCAGCGGACATCGGCGGTCAGGTACGGATCCGCCTTGAAACTGAAATAATTGAAACTTTCCCGGAGCCGGAGGGAGTCCCGCCAGTAGCCTTCTTCCCCATCCGGAGATTTCGGGATAAAGGTGGCTCCGCTGTTGATATCGATGGAATGATTGCTCGAAAAGCGCAAACCGCCCGCATACTTCAGGTCCACTTCCCCGTCCAGCGGATGTACCTGGAGATGGATGTCGCCGTTCAGGTCGAAGTCCGTACTGGAAGGGGTGATCCGGTATTTCCATGCATATCCCGGCAGATCTTCGATCTTCACCGCCGTCCCGCCCTCTCCCGGGTCGGATTTGAACACGATCCAGGTGTTGAGCTTCTCGCTGCCCACCGCCTGGAAGGAAAGGAAACTCCGCAGGGTATAGCGGCCGTCACGAAAACTCCGGGAAGTCCGGAACCCGGTCTCCATCTTGTGTTCGTTCATCTCGGGAAGTTCGTAGTAGTAGAAAAACTTGTCCACTTCCTCTACGCTTCCGCCTATATTTACGGAATGATTGCTGGCGCGGTCGTTGGAATACTTGTACAGGATCCAGGCCGAATAAGATCGGTCCGGTGAAGGCTTCCACAGAAAATCGGATTTGGCGCTGACGGAAAGGGGGCTCGTGGTTACCGACTTATAGACGAGGCCCAGCCTTTCACTCTTGTAGGAAAAGCGGCCGTTGTCCGTCGTCTTGGGCTCCCACTTCCCGTCCACCTTCATCGCCCACTGGAACTTCTCCTTTTTGTAGTTCAGCTGGAAGGCGCCTTTCACCAGCCCGTGAAGCATCGGGCCGCTCTCCGTAATCTCGTTCCCCTCCATTCCGCCCATACCGCCGGAGAGGTCCACCGCACCCGACCATTGAGCGCGGAGAGGAAGCGGAACGGCGCAGGCCAGAACCGCAAAGGCAAGCGTCAAAAGCTTCTTTTTCATAAATGAAAAGCCTATCCACAAAAATAGTGATTTTTTCACCAACGACAAAGCCGCCCGCATCTCACGACGCGGGCGGCCCATCAATTCTAACCTAAATTTAACCTATGAAAAAACTATTCGAAAGGCTAAATACTCAAGGACCGTGCCAAACTACTCCACCACCTCGACGACCTTCAGGATTTTTACGTCACTCAGGGGGCAGTCGCGGCCGTCGCGGGGGACTTTGGCAATCTTGTCAATCACATCGAAGCCGGAAAGCGTCTCTCCGAAGACGGTATATTGACCGTCCAGCTGGGAGCATGAGATGGGATCCTGCACCAGATAGAACTGCGATCCGGACGACTCGCGCATCGGGTTGGCCATATCGCCGCGGCGGGCGGCAGCCAGCGCGCCCTTCTTGTGGGTATGCTCCGGAAGTATCTCGGCGGGAATCGTATAACCGGGGCCGCCGGTACCGAAACTGGCCTTCTTGGAAGGATCCTTGGTCAGCGGATCGCCCGCCTGAATCATAAAGCCGTCGATCACCCGGTGGAAGAGGATGCCCTTGTAGAAGCCGCTCTTGGCCAGTTTTACAAAATTGTCGCGGTGCAGCGGCGTATCGCTGAAAAGTTTGATGCGGATGGTACCGAGGTTCGTAACGATATCGAACACCGGTTCAGCAGCGATTTCAGTGCTCTCCGCGGCCGCAGCAGGCGCTTCCACCGGAGAAGACGACGCCTCGCCTTCCGTTTTTCCCTTGTTCGCGGAATTTCCGCACGATGCCGCCGCAGTCACCGCCGCAGCCGCATACAGGAGATGGGTAAAAATACGTTTCATATCATTTTGGTTTTAAGAGAGCGATAAACAAAAAGGCCGTAGATGCCCAGGAGCACGGTATTGACCGCCAGGAGCGGCACCGTGCCCAGCCCGGCCAGGGCGAAGACGTGCGAAGCACCGAGCAGCGCCGCGGTCAGCAGCACGAAGAACAGAGCACTGCGCAAATCGTAGGGAATGGGATATTTCTTTGCGCCGATGGCGTAGCTGAGCAGCATCGCACAGCCGTAACCCGCAAGTCCGGCCCAGGCGCAGCCCATATAGCCGATGCGCGGCACGAGCAGGACGTTCAGCGCAATCATCACCAGGGCCCCGGCGCCGCTGAGGACCGCACCCCAGAAGGTCTGGTCCGAAAGTTTGTACCAGAACGAGAGGTTGAAATAGACGCCCATACAGATTTCCGCAGCCATCACGACGGGCACCACCTTGAGGCCTTCCCAATAACTGCTGCCTACGAAATACTTGAGCAACGGCAGGTAGAACATCACCGCCAGATAGGCCAGCAGGCTGAAAATGATGAAGTATTTCATCCCGTCCACCAGCGTCTGCGGACTGTCCTTGCTCCGGCTGCTGCCGAAGACCACCGGTTCATAGGCATAGCGGAACGCCTGGGTAAGCAGCGCGAGGATCATCGCGATCTTGACACAGGCACCGTAGATGCCCAACTGCACCTTCCCCTCCGGTCCGGGGACGAGCCAGGGATAGAGGATTTTGTCCGCCACCTGGTTCAGGATGCCCACGAGCGAAAGCAGCAGGAGCGGCCAGGTATAGCGCAGCATCCTTCCGGCAAGCGCCTTGTCAAAACCGTAGCCCAGGCCCTTGAGTTCCGGAATGAAATACAGGAACACCGAAGCGGTGCAGACGAGGTTGACGAGGAAGATAAAGCCCACTCCGCCGTCCGGCGCCTGATAAAAGCGCGGCAGCAGCAGGAACACGAAAAGGTTCAGCAGGATATTGGGGATGATGAAGGCGAATTTGCAAAGCATGAACTTCACCGCCTTGCCCATCTGCCGCAGGCGGCTGAACATAATGGCCTGGAACGCGTCCATCGCCACGATCAGCGCCATACAGCCCACATACCAGGGATGGTCGGCATAGCCGAGGGCCGAAGCGATGGGAGCGAGCGCGGCCAGAACGACCACTGCGAAGAGCAGGGCCACGCCGCCCACGAGGCGGAGCGTCGTGCCGTACACCCGGTCCGGGTCCTCCCCTTCCTTCGAGGAAAAACGGAACAGCGTCGTCTCCATACCGAAGGTCAGCAGCGCCAGCAGCAGCGCGGTATAGGCATAGAGGTTCGTCACCGTGCCGTAACCGCCGCAAGAGGCGGGAATCTTCGTCGTATAGAGCGGCACGAGCAGATAGTTGAGGAATCTGCCGACAATGCTGCTCAGGCCATAGACCGCCGTATCCTTAGCAAGTGATTTCAGGTTCATTTCCCGCAAATATACAAAAAAAAGACTGGCTGGCGCCAGTCTCTTTTCTTGATTGTATAGCAAATTAGTCGTTCAGGGAGAAGCGCTTGAAAGCGACGACCTTCGCTTCCGGATCGACGGCGGCGATGGCCTGTGCAACGGTCATCTTCTCGTCGGACATCTGATAGTCCTGCTCGAGGAGGGTCTGCTCCTTGAAGAACTTGGCGAGACGTCCGTTCGCGATACCCTGGACCATCTGCTCGCTCAGCGAGGCAGCCTTCTCGGCTCCGACGGTCTTGATGATCTCGCGGGCCTGGACGGCCTGCTCTTCGGTCAGCCACTTCTTGGCGATGTTGGACTCGATGTGGTCCTCGCTGTCCACAAGGTTCGGGTTGATGCCGACCTTCTTGAGGGCGGCGTCAACGGCCTTCTGGACCAGTTCCTCACGGGTCTTCTGCACAGCCACGGCCAGCTCGTTGTCGATGGTGGCCTGCGGGCAGTCTTCCTTGGAGAGGGATACAGGGTTCATGGAAGCGACCTGCATCACGACACCCTTCGCGAGTTCCGCGGGAACGGGCTTGTTGAAGCCCACGAGTGCACCGAGCTTACCATTGATCTTATGGATGTATTCCACCACGAAGGGGGCTTCCACAAGGGCATAGCCTACGAGAACGTGCTTCTCGCCGGTCTTACCGGTCTGGGCCTCGACGGCCTCGGCCACGGTGTAACCATCCGCCATCTTGCAGGCCTTCAGGCCTTCGAGGTCGGCGGGGCAGGAAGCGATGGCGACATCGGCAATAGCCTCCGCAAGCGCCTGGAAATCAGCGTTGCGGCTCACGAAATCGGTCTCGCAACCCAGGCAGACAAGGATACCCTTGCCCCCGGAGATACGGGCCTTCACCGCGCCTTCGGTAGTCTCGCGGTCCGCACGCTTGGCGGCGACGAGCTTACCCTTCTCGCGGATAATGCCGATAGCCTTTTCGAAGTCGCCTGCAGCCTCTTCCAGCGCCTTTTTGCAATCCATCATGCCGGCGGAGGTCATCTTGCGCAACTTCATTACATCTGCTGCTGTAATAGCCATAAAACTTTTCGGTTTTAGTAATTATTCAAACGGAACTATTCGGCCGCAGGCGCGGCTTCTTCGGCGGGAGCTTCCTCGACGGGAGCAGCCTCGGCGGCGGGGGCCTCTTCGGCAGCCTTCGCACTCTTGCGGGCGCGGAGCTTCTTGCCGGCGGGCGCTTCCTTCACCTCTTCGGCGCCTTCCTCGGGAGCGGCTTCCTTGTCCTTCTCGAGCTTGCGCTCCTCCAGACCTTCCGCAATGGCGGCGCAGAGAGCGTTCATAATGCACTCGATGGACTTGGTGGCATCATCATTGGCCGGAATCACATAATCAATGGGAGTGGGATCGCAACAAGTATCGACCATTGCGAATACCGGAATGTTGAGCCGGTTGGCTTCCTTGACCGCGTTGGCTTCCTTCTGGATATCGACCACGAAAAGGGCCGAAGGGAGGCGGCTCATATCGCGGATGGAGCCGAGGTTCTTCTCGAGTTTTGCTCTCTGGCGGTCCACCTGCAGGCGCTCGCGCTTCGCGAGTTTCTCAAAGGTGCCGTCCTCTTTCATCTTGTCGATGGTGCTCATCTTCTTGACCGCCTTGCGGATGGTCGGGAAGTTGGTAAGCATACCGCCCGCCCAGCGCTCGGTCACAGAAGGCATATTGACTGCCGTCGCCTTCTCGGCCACGACGTCCTTCGCCTGTTTCTTGGTCGCCACGAAGAGGATCTTGCGGCCCGACTTGGCGAGCTGCTTCATCTCCTCGGCGGCCTCGTCAATCTTGACGATGGTCTTGTGCAGGTCAATGACGTGGATTCCGTTCTTCTGGTCGAAGATATAGGGAGCCATCTTAGGGTTCCACTTCCTGGCCAGATGTCCGAAATGAACACCTGCATCAAGCAATTCTTGGAAATTTGTTCTTGACATTGTTTTTGTTTCTGATTTCTTGATCCTTTTCCGCCTCTTGCAGGCGGACTCTTTTCTTCAAGGTCCGGGTAGCGGACTCCAGGGTTCGGTCCCTGACCTTTTCCGCGGAGCGGCAACCAGACAAATATCCGGTTTACAACCGCATCCGTGCCGTAAAACAGCGTGTCGCGACTATCGCTTGCTGAACTGGAAGCGTCTGCGGGCACCGGGCTGACCGGGTTTCTTACGCTCAACCTCGCGAGCATCGCGGGTGAGGAAACCGGCGGCCTTGAGCGCGGGACGGTACGCTTCTGCATCCAGCTCGCAGAGGGCACGGGCGATACCGAGACGGATGGCCTCGGCCTGGCCTTTGATGCCACCGCCGGCGATGGTCACCTTCACGTCAAACTGACCTGCGGTGGCCGTCACCTCGAAAGGCTGGTTGACGATGTAACGAAGCGACTCGAGGGCGAAATACTCCTCGACGGGGCGCTCGTTGATCGTAACATTGCCTTTTCCGGCTGCGAGATAAACGCGAGCAACAGCTGCCTTGCGTCTTCCAAGGGCGTTTGTCTGTTCCATTTGCTCTGTTTAAATTTCGTTCAACTTGATTTGTTTAGGGTTCTGGGCCTGGTGCGGATGCTCGGGACCTGCGTAGATGAACAGGTTACCGATCTGCTTGCTGCCAAGGCGCGTCTTGGGGAGCATACCCTTTACCGCTCTCCGGACGAGTTCAGTAGGCCTCTTGGCGAGAATCTCCCTGGGCGTCGTGAAGCGCTGTCCACCGGGATAGCCGGTGTAGCGGGTATAGACGCGGTCGGTCATCTTCTTGCCGCTCAGCGCCACCTTCTCCGCGTTGATGACGATGACATTGTCACCGCAATCCACGTGCGGGGTGAAGCCGGGCTTGTTCTTGCCCCTCAGGACAAGCGCCACGCGGGCAGCCAGACGACCCAGTGCGAGATCCGTCGCATCAATGACGACCCACTTCTTGTCAACTGTCTCCTTGTTGAGAGATACAGTTTTGTAGCTTTGTGTGTCCACTGTGTTGATCTTTAACTGGTTAATACAAAAAAATTGCGATCCCTACACAATATAGGGGTCGCAAAGGTAGGAAATATTTTGATTTTAACCAAAAATCATTGCAAGCTTCGCTCAGGCCATCAGATAATTGGCCTGGACGAACGCATTCACCGCCACTGCCGCGAACATCAGGCAGATGAGGCTGGCGACGACGATGCCGATGACTTTGACGCGGCAGAACCAGGTGCTTCCGTTCCAGCCAACCGTCTGCAGCATGCTCCAGAAACCGTGGCAAAGATGGAACCAGAGTGCCAGGAACCACAGCAGATAAAGCGCCAGCATCCACCAGGACCCGAAAGTCAGATTCAAAAGCAGATAGGGATTATTCTCGTAAGTGCCGATGCCGAACATCTCGGGAAGCTGCATCTTTGCCCAGAAATCGGTAAGGTGACAGGCAATCCCCAGCAGCACGAACATCCCCAGCACGAACATATTGCGCGCGGACCAGGAATCGGCGGCGGCACGGCTGGACACCTCGTAGCGCTTCACGCCGCCGCGGGCACGCAGGTTCTGCCAGGTGAGCCAGCATCCGTACAGGATGTGGATCAGGAAACCCAGCGCAAGGACGGGAACCATGATGCTGATGACCGGCGTGGACATGAAATCACAACCCAGCTTGAAGAGGCCGTCCCCTTCGGAGAAAAGGACGTCATCATTTGCACAGGCCCCGTACTTTCCCGTAAAGGAATCGATCACGGAGAAGAAATTGATGGTGGCGTGCAGCAGCAGGAAGAAAATCAAAAAAGCCCCACTGACGGCCTGGATGAATTTTTTGCCGATGGAAGAATTGAATATAAACATCTCTTCAAAATTGTTAATCAGGTCTGCAAATATACGCTGAATCTTGCAAGTTTCATAATTTTCCGGTATTTTTGTGTTTCGAACAAAACCACAAAGCCATGTACAGAAGAGTCCTTTTGAAATTGAGCGGAGAGCGACTGGGCGGACAGGAAGGCCGGGGTATCGACGTGGAATACCTCAAAATCTTCGCGCAGCGCATCACGACCGCCGTGCGGGAAGGCCATCAGATTGCCATCGTCACCGGAGGCGGGAACATCTTCCGCGGCCTTCAAGGCGTCGGAAAGGGTTTTGACCGCGTCACGGGCGACCGCATGGGCATGCTCGCGACCGTCATCAACTCCCTCGCCCTGGCGGGAGCCCTGCGGAGCGAAGGCATAGAGGCGGAAGTCTTCACGGCTACGCCGATGGCGCCGATCGCCCGCTACTATGACCGCGATTCCGCCCTCGGGGTACTCAATCGGGGAGGCGTTGCGCTCCTCGCCGGAGGCACGGGCAACCCCTACTTCTCCACCGATTCCGGAGCCGCCTTGCGGGCTTTGGAACTCGGTGCGGAAGCCCTGCTGAAAGGCACCCGCGTGGACGGCGTTTACGACAAAGACCCCCTGAGGAACACGGATGCCGTGAAATTCGACGAACTCACCTTCGAAAAGGCCATCGCCGACCGCCTCAAGGTCATGGATACCACCGCCTTCGCCCTTTGCGAGCAGGGGCCGGTCCCCATCGTGGTTTTCAATATCAATGATCCGGACGCCCTGCTGGACATTCTCCGCGGCGGCAAGACCGGAACCCTCGTTCACGCCTAAGATTGTATCAGATATGTTAACAGAACAAGCCAAGAAAATCGTCGAAACCAGCGACGGAAAGATGCAGGAAGCCGTCCTCTTCCTGGAAGAAGATCTCAAGACCTACCGCGTAGGCAAGGCCAACCCCTCCATCTTCAAGAATGTACTGGTCAACTATTACGGCACGATGACCCCCATCGGGCAGGTATCGTCCATCACCACGCCGGATGCGAAGACCCTCGCCATCCAGCCCTGGGAACGCAGCCTGATCGCCGCCATCGAGAAGGCCATCATCGACTCCAACGTCGGCCTCACGCCCCAGAACAACGGCGAAATCATCCGCTGCACCGTTCCCGCCCTGACCGAGGATCGCCGCCGCGAACTCATCAAGAAGGCGAAGGCTTCCGGAGAGAATGCGAAGATCGTCGTCCGCAACGCCCGCCGCGACGCGGTGGACCAGCTCCGCAAGGCCCAGAAGAACGACGGCCTCTCCGAGGACGCCGAGAAGGAGGCTGAGGAAGAAGTACAGAAGACGACGGACAAGAACATCGCCAGGATCGACGAAATCGTCGCGGTCAAGGAAAAGGAAATCCTTACGGTCTGACGATGCGGGCGCGGAAGGAACTCCGCTCCGAAGGAGTCACGAACTCCGCCCGGATGGGCACATAGAACATACGCTCCTTGAGCATTTGCGGGACGTCCGGTGCATCCACGATGCGCTGGGCGTCTTTCTCTGTGGTGAGCACCACCGCCGTGGGATGCCGCTGCACCACCGCCAGCACGCGCTTGAAGTCCCAGTTCGTGAAGCGGTGATGGTCCGGGAAACTGAAACAGCGCAGCAACTCATAGCCGGCCCCCACCTGGTCGCAGAGCATGGCATTGCGGGCGATGCCCGTTACCAGTACCGCCTTCCGGGAATAAATGAAACGCGGATTCGATTCCGGGAACAGCGGCTCGCAGGCCTCGTAGCGGATACAACTGAAGTACACCCAGATGCGCTTTCCCGTCGGGGTCGTCGCCAGATGGTCGTAGCAGTCGAAGTCCAGCAGGCCCATCTTCGCGGCGAACTCCTCCTTCTCCGTCTCGTCGAAGGTCTCGCGGCATTTGGTAATGACGATCACGTCCGCCTCCCAGAGCCGCTCCCGCAGGTCGCGCAGGCGGCCCAGCGGCAACAGCATATCGGAATGCACGGGACGGTTGTAATCGACAAGGACGATATTGAGGTCGGCGCGCAGGCGGCGATACTGAAACGCATCGTCGAGCACGATCAGTTCCGCAGGCGGCACATTCTCCCCTTCCTGCGGATGGCAGAGACGCTTGCAGCCCTCCACGCGGTCCGCATCGACGGCAACGCGCACCACCGGGAACTTCTTCTTGATCTGCAGGGGCTCGTCGCCGCAAAGCAGCGCACTGTCCGTCAGTTCCACCTCCTTGAAGCCGCTGCCCTTGCGCCGGTAGCCCCGGGAGAGCACGGCGATATTGCGCATCGCCCATTCGTCCGAATTGAGCAGCAGGCTCAGGATCAGTTCCACGTGCGGGGTCTTTCCCGTCCCCCCTGCCGTAATGTTGCCCACGCAGACCGTGGGGACCTCGGCACGGGCGATGGCGACCTTCCCGCTGTCATAGCGGCGATGACGCCATTTCAGCGCCAGGCGATACGGAAAAAGCAGGAAGGAGTCAAGATGCATAGCGGGTGCAAATATAATCAAAAATCGCGTCGAGTTCCGCGGTGGAAAGCGTCGTCACCATTTTCATGCGCGTCTCCTTGAAATCCGGCAGGCCCTTGAAATAACAGCTCAGGTGCCGGCGCATCTCGAAGATGCCGCGCGGCTCACCCTTGACGGCGAGCGAAAGGGCCAGGTGACGGCGCGCCAGGGCCACCCGTTCTTCGACCGAAATCGGCGGCAGTTCCTCCCCGGTCTGCAGGAAATGCTTGATTTCCTTAAAGATCCAGGGATGTCCGAAGGAGGCCCGGCCGACCATGATGCCGTCCACCCCGTAACGGTCGAACGCCTCGCGCGCCTTCTGCGGCGAGTCGATATCGCCATTGCCGATAATGGGAATGTGCATCCGGGGATTGTTCTTCACTGCGCCGATGAGCGACCAGTCCGCTTCGCCGCGATACAGCTGGCAGCGCGTCCGTCCGTGGATCGTAAGGGCGGCGATGCCCGCATCCTGCAGGCGTTCCGCCAGTTCCACGATGATCTTGGACTGGTCGTCCCAGCCCAGGCGGGTCTTCACCGTCACCGGCTTGCCCACCGCCTCCACCACCGCACGGGTGATGGCCACCATCTTGTCCGGTTCGCGCATCATCCCGGATCCCGCTCCGCGTCCCGCAATCTTGCTCACCGGGCAGCCGAAATTGATGTCGATGATATCGGCCCCGTGGCCGCCGGCGAGCCGGGCGGCCTCATCCGCCATCTTTGCCGCCTCCACCATCGATTCCGGGATATGTCCGTAGATCTGGATACCCACCGGGGCCTCCTCCTCCAGGGTGTACATCTTCTCGATGGCCTTGCGGGCGTCGCGGATCAGACCCTCCGAGGGAACGAACTCGGTATAGACCATGTCGGCCCCCTGTTCCCGGCACAGCAGCCGGAACGAGCGGTCCGTCACATCCTCCATCGGCGCCAGCAGCACCGGCTTCTCTCCCAGGTCCAGATTCCCGATTTTCATTCCGCAAATTTAATTATATTTGTAGTCATGGAAAACATTTACCTCGAAAGAATTGCAGAATTGCGGACGATGATGCAGACGCGGGACTGGGATGCGGTCATCCTGACCGGCTCAGACCCCCACAACAGCGAATACCCGCCCGAACGCTACAAACAGATCCTCTTCCTCACAGGGTTCGGCGGCGAGGCTGCCGGCCTCGCCGTGACAGCGGACGAGGCCATACTCTGGACGGATACCCGCTATTACATCGATGCGAAGCAGGTTCTGGCAGGCAGCGGCATCAGCCTCCGCCGCCAGGCGAAACTGAACAGCGGGGAACTGGCTTCCTGGCTCTCCGAACAGTTTCAGGACGCGGAAGGCGCGCAAATCGCCATCGACGCCCTGACCACCTCTGCGCAGTTGGAGGGATTGCTCCGCGAGGCTGTCGCCGGACGCGGAGAACTCATCGGCGTAAGCGACCTGCTCTCGCCGCTCTGGCCGGATCGCCCCGAACTGCCGCAGACGCCCCTCTTTACCTTCGATTCCGAAGAGGGACGGAGCGCGAAACTGGCCTTTCTGCGCGAATTCTGCCGCAGACAGCAATGCGACGGCCTGCTGCTCGGCTCCCTCGACGAGGTGGCCTGGACCATGGATGTCCGCGCTTTCGACATCGAATACACCCCCTTCGTCATCAGTTACCTGCTGGTCACCGAAAAAGAAGCGGTCTGGTATGTACTGAAAGGCAGCATCGAGGATCCCGGCTCCCGGGAAGCGCTGGAGCGGCTTGCCGCCGACGGGGTGCGCATCGAGGACTACAGCGCCGCCCTGCTGCTCGCCGACGACCTGCAGGACGGCATCCGCCTGTATTGCAACCCGCAGTGCCTGAACGCCGCGCTGCGCGACGCCCTTTGTGCCGCAGGCATCGACATCGTCGAAGGCGACAGCCCGGTGGAAGCACGCAAGGCCATCCGGACCGAAGGGGAAATCGAGGCCACGCGGCGGGCCCATCTCATAGACGGCATCGCCGTGGAAAAATTCCTGTTCAAGCTCGAAAAGGCGCTGGAGGCAGGACAGGCGGTCAGCGAACGGGATGCCGCCCTGTGGCTCGGACAACTGCGGGCGGCCAATGAAGAATATCTCTCGGACAGTTTCGAGACCATCTCCGCCTACGGCCCCGGAGCCGCCCTGCCCCATTATGTCGTGCCGGAAGAGAATGCACCGCTGCTGCGCCGGAAGGGCCTGTTCCTCTGTGACTCGGGCGGACAATACCTCTGCGGCACCACGGACATTACCCGTACCGTCCCGCTCGGGGAATGCACACCGCTGGAAAAAGAAGATTACACCCTGGTGATGAAGGGCCATATCGCCCTTTCCTCCGCCATCTTCCCGGAAGGGACGCCGGGCTGCCGCATCGACGCCCTGGCCCGGGACGCCCTCTGGCGGACGCGCCGCAATTTCGGGCACGCGACCGGTCACGGCGTGGGCTTCCTGCTCAGCGTGCACGAAGGACCGGAATGTATCCGGCCGGACCTCAACCCCACGCCTCTGCAGCCGGGGATGGTCGTTTCCTGCGAACCGGGCATCTACCGCGAAGGACTGCACGGCGTACGGCACGAAAACCTGATGCTCTGCGTCCGGGATAGCGAAAACGAATTCGGCGCCTGGCTGCGCTTCGAGACACTGACCCTCTGCCACTTCGACAGCTCGGCCCTGATGACGGAGCTGCTGACGAAAGAAGAGCTGGACTGGCTGAACGCCTACAATGCAAGGGTATATGCGACCTTGTCCCCCTACCTGAGCGAGGAGGAGGCAGCGTGGCTCCGGGAAAAGACTTCTCCGATAATCGCCTAGCCCTCGAAAGGTTTATAGGAAATTTTGCCGTAATCCTTGACCCAGACCTGGCGCTCGAAGGCCTCGTCCAGGGAAAGGAGCGTTTCCGTAGAACTGATGTAGGGAATCCGCTGAATCGTATTCAGCAGCACCTCCATCAGATGCTCGTTGTTAAAGCAGAACACCTTGATGAGCAGGGCCGCCCGGCCCGTCACGAAATGGCACTCCACCACCTCGGGGACGTGCTTGAGCGCGGCTACCACCTCGGCGTACTTATTGTCTTCAGAAAGGGACACGCTGACAAAGGCGCAGACATTCAGGCCCAGGGCAGCCGGTTTCACCACCACGCGGGATCCGGTGATCACGCCCGTCTCCCTCATTTTCTTGATGTGCTGATTGACCGCCGCGGCGGAAATCCTGCACTCCCGTGCAATCTCGGTCAAGGGTGTCCGCGCATTCTCCGTCAAAAACGACAGGATCCGCTTATCCACATCATCCAATAAATAATTCGTCATATCTCCTATTTCTTGCTAAAGCGGCGGAACTTGCGGGTCGTCGGCGTACTCCCGGCAATGATCTTCAGGCATTCCCCCTCAGTCAGGGACGCAGGCTCCGCACCCTTGGGTAGTTTATAATTTGCGTTACCATATTTGATATAAGGGCCGTAACGGCCGGAGAGAATCTTCAGTTCCCCCCACTCCCGCAGCACTTCGGGTGCGGCGGCCTTCGCCGGCTCGGCCTGCAACAGCGGGAGACACTGCTCCAGCGAAACGCTTTCCGGGGCCAGGCCGCGCGGCAGGGAGACGCTGCGGTCTCCACACTTGATATAGGGGCCGTAACGGCCGCGCATCGCGACCACCGGCAGCCCTTCATGTTCCCCGACCACGCGCGGAAGCCGGAACAGCTTCAACGCTTCTTCGAGGGTGATGTTCTCTATCAGCTGGCCATTGCCGAGACCGGCGCAGACGCGGTCCGCCCCTTCTCCCTTCTGGACGAAAGGCCCCCACTGGCCGAACTTCGCCACCACCTTCTGCCCGTCGGCGGGGTCCACGCCCAGATCCCGTTCGATGCGGGAATACTGCCGGTCCGCGACCGCCTGCTCCACCTTATGGTGGAAGGGGGTATAGAAACGGGCGATGACCTCGTTCCAGACACGCTCCCCTTCGGCAATCAGGTCGAAATCCTTCTCCACGTGGGCCGTGAAATCATAATCCATGATATCCGGGAAGTTGGCGCAAAGATAATCCGTGACGATGATTCCGATTTCCTGGGGCAGGAGTTTCCCTTTCTCGGCGCCGACGACCTCGGTCCGGACGCGCTCGCTGATGCGGCCGTCTTCGAGACAAAGCGACTTCACCTGCATCGGCGTCCCCTCCTTGTCCCCTTTCACGAGATAGCCGCGACCGGCGGTCAGGGTGGCCACCGTCGGCGCATAGGTAGAAGGCCGTCCGATGCCCAGTTCTTCCATTTTCTTGACCAGGGTGCGCTCGGAATAGCGCAGGGGCGGCTGCGTGAATTTGCAATCCGCCACGATCGATGCAGCCTGGACCGGGTCTCCGGGGGCCACGTCGGGCAGAAGGAAGGTGCCGGCTTCCGGCTCCCCTTCCTCAGGGGTATCCATATAGAGTTTCAGGAAGCCGTCGAAAAGCACTTTCTGTGCCTTGACGATGAACTTCTCCGGACGTTTGTCGGAAGCGACGCTCACCGTGCGCTCCTCGATGCTCGCGTCCGCCATCTGGGAGGCGACGGTGCGCTTCCAGATCAGGTTGTAGAGTTTCTGTTCCTGTGCCGTCCCTTCGATGGAGGTGTTTTGCATATAGGTGGGACGGATGGCCTCGTGCGCTTCCTGGGCACCGCGCGAATGGGTCTTGAACTGCCGGGTATGGGCATACTCAGGGCCGAAATTCTCGACGATGAACGCCTTGGAGGTTCCAAGCGCCAGCGACGAGAGGTTGGTGCTGTCCGTACGCATATAGGTAATGAGTCCGCGCTCGTAGAGGCTTTGCGCGATGCGCATTGTCGCACTCAGGGACATATGCAGTTTGGCGGCGGCCTCCTGCTGCAGGGTCGAGGTCGTGAACGGCGGCGCGGGGCAGCGCGACACGGTCTTCTTCTCCATCGCGGCGACGGAAAGTTTCGCGCCGATGCTCTCCTCGAGGAAACGGCGCGCCTCTTCGATCGAGGCGAAGCGGCTGTCCAGCAGGCCGTGGACCTCCACGCCCCCGATGAGCAGTTTGGCTTCGATGCGATAGTAGGCTTCGGGCTTGAACGCGGCGATTTCGCGCTCACGGTCTACCACGAGACGGAGCGTAGCGGACTGCACGCGTCCGGCGGAAAGGCCCTTCTGCACCTTACGCCAGAGGATGGGGGAAAGTTCGAAGCCCACGAGCCGGTCCAGCGTGCGGCGGGCCTGCTGCGCATTGACCAGGTTGTAGTCGATGTCGCGCGGATGCTCCACCGCCTCGAGGATGGCGTTCTTGGTGATCTCGTGAAACACGATGCGGCGGGTGCGCTCCTTTTCCAGTTCGAGCGCCTCTACCAGATGCCAGGAAATCGCTTCTCCCTCACGGTCCTCATCAGAAGCCAGCCATACGGTCTGTGCCGCATCGGCAGCCTTCTTGAGTTCAGCCACTACCTTTTTCTTATTGTCAGGAATCTCATATTCGGGACGGAACCCGTTCGCAATATCCACACTCAACTTCTTCTCCGCCAGGTCACGGATGTGGCCGAAACTGGATTTAACCACATATCCATTCCCCAGAAACTTCTGAATGGTCTTGGCCTTTGCCGGAGACTCCACAATCACTAAATTTCCTTCCATCACACAAGTGTTTTGAACTGCAAAGAAAAACACAAACTCTCAAATTTTCAAAAATTAATGGTAATTTTGCAAAAGTTATGAGAGACGAAACCCGCAAGAAAATCATACGTTGGTTCTGGATTCTGCTGTGCTTCCCCTTCGCTGCAATAGCCTTGCTATTGCTTCTGGTCGGCATCTTCGCCAAAATTCCTTCCTTTGAAGAATTGGAGCGGCCGGACAATAAACTGGCGACCCAGGTGCTGGCCGAAGACGGCGAGGTCCTCTGCACCTTCCACATCGAGAACCGTACCTACGTCGCCTATAAAGATCTCTCCCCTCACCTCGTCCACGCCACCGTCGCCACGGAAGACAAGCGCTTCTACCGCCATTCCGGCATCGACCTCCGCGGTCTGGGGCGGGTGTTCTTCAAGACCCTGCTGCGCGGCGACATGAGCCAGGGCGGCGGCAGCACCGTCACCCAGCAGCTGGCCAAGACCCTCTACCCGCGTATGGAAAGCGGCAGCCGCATCCCCGGCTGGTCCAAGGTCGTCATGATCTGGAACAAGATGCGGGAATGGATTACCGCCGTCAAACTCGAACGGGATTATACCAAGGACGAAATCATGGCCATGTACCTCAACTCCATCTTCTTCGGAAGCGGAGCCTACGGGGTCAAGACTGCCGCCGAGACCTTTTTCGCCAAGCAGCCCGCCGAACTGACCGTCGAAGAGAGCGCCACGCTCATCGGCATGGTCAACAAGCCCACGCGCTACAACCCTGTGCTCAATTACGACCGCAGCCTTTCGCGCCGGAATTTCGTCATCGACCGTATGCAGCAGTCCAAATACCTGAGCCGCGCACAGGCGGATTCCATCAAGGCCCTGCCCATCCTGCTCTCCTACTCCGTGAGGGACCATAACTCCGGACTCGCCCCCTACTTCCGGGACCGCCTGCGCCGGGACATGTCCGCCACGCGCCCCCGCCGCTCGGAATATGAGGACAGGGAACTCTATTCCGCCGATTCCCTGCGCTGGGAACAGGACGGCATCTACGGCTGGCTCAACAAAAACCGCAAACCCGACGGAAGCCGCTACGACCTGGACCGTGACGGACTGCGCATCCATACCACCCTGAATTACAAGATGCAGAAATATGCCGAGGAGGCCGTCGCGGAACACCTGGGCAAAAATCTCCAGCCCAAATTCAATTCGGAGATGCGCTGGAAACGCAACCGTCCCTTCGCAGCCGACATCAGTCAGGAATCCATCGGACGACTGATGATGCAGGCGCGCAAATGGAGCGACCGCTACCGTTCCCAGAAAAAGCAGGGACTGAACGAAAACGAGATTCTCGCGCAGTTCTCCAAGCCCGTCAAGATGCGGGTCTTTTCCTGGAACCGTAAGGGTTATATCGACACGCTGATGACCCCGGACGATTCCATCCGCTACTACAAGGGCATCCTGCGGGCGGGCTTCGTCGCCATCGAACCTGGAACCGGGCACGTCAAGGCCTATGTGGGCGGTCCCAATTACCGCTACTTCAAATACGACAATGTCGGGCAGGGACGCCGCCAGGTCGGCTCCACCATCAAGCCCTTCATCTATGCCTATGCGATGGAACAGGGGATGACCCCCTGCTACCGGCTCATCGACCAGACCTATCTGATCACCCTGCCCAACGGCGATTCCTGGGCACCCAAACAGGACGGCGGCACTTCCGGGGCTACCGTCACCCTGAAATGGGGTCTCACTCACTCCAAGAACAACATCTCCGCCTTCCTGATGAAGACCTTCGGTCCGGAAGCGGTCGTGGGCATGATGCGGCGGCTGGGCATCAGCGGGCGCATCGATGCCGTACATTCCCTTTGCGTAGGCTCCGCCGACGTCTCCCCTTACGAGATGGTGGCGGCCTACAACACCTTCCCCTCCAAGGGCATCTATACCAGCCCGCTCTACTGCACGCGGATCGAGGATAACCAGGGCGTCACCCTTTCCGAATTCACGACGCATGCCCGCGAGGCCTTCGATGCCGTGACCGCCTATGAAATGGTGGATATGATGCAGGGCGTGGTCAACAACGGTACCGGCTTCCGCCTGCGCGGCACCTACGGCCTGCAGGGCGAGATTGCCGGCAAGACGGGTACTACCAACGACAACTCCGACGGCTGGTTCATCGGATATACTCCCTACATCACCGCCGGCGTATGGGTGGGCGCTGAAGACCGGCAGGTCCACTTCAGTTCCACCGCCCTCGGCCAGGGAGCCAATGCCGCCCTGCCCATATGGGCCCTCTTCGTCAAGAAATGCCTTGCGGACGGCAGTATCGGCTGGTATACCTCGGACCGTTTCACTCCTCCCGCAGGGGTACAACTGGATATCGACTGCGGAACCGTACACGTCGGGGAAGGCGGTATCATTGAAGAAGAATCTGCGGAAGACCTATATTTTAATTAAAGAAACTCATGGCGAACTATCAATCGATTGCCGTCATCTACGGCAGTGACTCTTCTGAATGGGAAGTTTCGTGCCGGAGCGGCGAATTCGTCGCCTCCCGCATCGACGGCACCCGCTACGACATCTATCAGATCTTTGCGCGTTTCGGGAAATGGCAGTTGGTGGCGATGAAAAAGCGCAACGCCATGCGGGTCACCTTCCCGGAGGGGGCGCGTCCGGAAATCGACAAGACCGATTTTTCCGTACAGGTCTACGGGAAGAAGGTCCGCTTTGACTATGCCTATATCGTACAGCACGGCGCACCCGGCGAGAACGGACTGCTCCAGGGTTATCTGGAGATGCTCGGCATCCCCTTCAGCAGTTGCAGCGCCTTCACTTCCGCCGTCGCCTTCGACAAATACTCCTGCAAGACCTATATCAAGGACCTGAACGCGGTACTCTGCGCACCGGATGTCATGATCCACAAGGAGGACGACATCGACGCGGCCTGCGAGACCGTCTGCCGGAAACTCCGCTTCCCGGTCTTCGTCAAGCCCACTTCCGGCGGGTCGAGTTTCGGCATCAGCCGTGTTGAGAAGCCGGAAGAACTCAAGACGGCCATCCTGCTCGCCTTCCGCGAGGACAGGACCGTCCTGGTGGAGCAGGGCGTGAGCGGACGGGAACTCACCTGCGCCGCTTGGCTCGGTCCGGAAGGCGTCAAGGCCCTGCCCGTCATCGAGATCATCCCCGACGGCGAATGGTTCGACTACGATGCCAAGTACAACGGACACAGCCGCGAGGTCTGCCCCGCGGAAATCCCCGACGAATTGCGCGACGAAGTGCAGCGCACGACCTGCCGGCTCTATTCGCATCTGGGCTGTGCCGGCGTCGTCCGCATCGACTATATCGCCACCGAGGAGGGACTGTACTTCCTGGAGGCCAACACCATTCCCGGAATGACCAGCGCCTCGCTGGTTCCCAAGATGGTCAAGGCCGCCGGCATGGACATGACCGACTTCCTCACCGGCATCATCGAAAGCAAATAAGGGACGGTGCTGCTGCGCGATTTCATACAGGAGGGCCGCAGGGCCCTTTTGCTTTTCTATCCCCCGCAGGAAGCGGGGAATATCCTGACGCAGCTTTTCAGCGCGCGGCTCGGCCTGCCGCCGCATACCCCCCTCGTGCATCCGGAAACGGAAATTCCGCCCGAGAGGCTAGCGCAACTGCAGGGCGATCTGGAGCGCCTGCTGGCCGGGGAACCGTTGCAATATATCCTGGGCTTTGCGCCTTTTTACGGCCGGGAATTCCGGGTCAGCCCCGCCGTGCTGATTCCCCGTCCGGAGACGGAACTGCTGGTGGAGATGGCCCTCCCGTTCCTCGATGCCGCCGGCCCCGGCGCCCGCGTGCTGGACCTTTGTACCGGCAGCGGCTGCATCGCCTGGAGCCTGCTGCTGGAACGGCCGGACTCCATCGTCACCGGAGTTGACCTGTCGGCGGAAGCGCTCGAGCTCGCCCGCACGCAGTTCCCGGACAAGGCAGCGCCGCATTTCCTCCAGGCGGATGTACTGTCGCGCCCGCGCATCGACGGCGGACCTTTCGACCTGCTCGTCTCCAATCCGCCCTATATTATGGAAACGCAGAAAGCGCAGATGCGGCGCAATGTACTGGATTTCGAGCCCGGGATGGCCCTGTTCGTCCCGGACGGCGATCCCCTTTGCTTTTACCGCGCGATTGCCGCTATGGCGCTTGAACAACTATCCCCGAAGGGAACGGGCATCGTAGAAATCAATGACGCGCTGGGGGCCCGGACGGCGCAGGTCTTCGTCAAGGCGGGTTTCTCGGCCGTCTCGCTGCTGCCCGACCTCTCCGGACGGGACCGCTTCGTAAAATTTTCACAGGCGACCGCAAAATAAGCGTTGAAAAAAATTTTCAACGGCACTCCCCCGCTTACCTTTGCTTCGGATTATAACCGGGAAGGGGATGCAACGTCAGGGCGCATTTACCCGGATAGGGTTGCGAAGCAACAAGCGCCCGCTGTTGCATTCCCTCCCCCAAAAACCGAAGCAAAATGAAAAAGTATCTGACTGTCTGCCTTGCAGCGCTGGTGGCGCTGACGGCTTGCCGGGAGTTCGAAATCACCCCTCCGGAAATCTCTTCTGACGAGACCCGGGTGACGCTGGGAGACGTCGCCCGCCTGCTCTCTTCCCTGCCCATCGCCCAGGGGCAACTGGACGAAGTGCACGATGCCGTGGGCTCTTCCTGCGGGAACGGCTACGACGAAGAATATATGATGCGCGACCTGCTGCGGCTGCCGGGCAGCGGAGTGGGAGACCCGGCGGAAAAAGCCGCGGGGAAACGCTACGAAAAGCCGCTCCGCGAACTGATGACCGAGTATCTGGAGGCACAGGAAGCGTCCCGGGCGGAAGGAGGCATCGCCGGCGTGCAGGCCTATCTGGACGAACTGGAATCTTCCGACATCCAGATTTATTGGCCCTACTCCGAAGACTGGGACGGCCGCTCCCTGCCCGTCATTACCTGGGACCCGGGCTATGGCGCCGAATCCAATTACGGCTACGAACTGCGGCGCGTCGGAGACCGGCTGGAGGTCAGGGATTCCGTCGTAGTGACGGAAGCGCTCGCGGCGAGCCGTCCCGTCTGGGTAATCAACCGCAATGACGACAGCGCCTTTACCCCACTGGATTTTTATGTCCGGTCCAAGGCGTCACCCTCCCCCAGCGCCAAGACCTCGATGCGGATGCTCTATATCCACAGCTTCAAGATGCTGCGGCATTACGACTCCTGGTTCGGCGGGGCTTCTGAATTCCGCATCCAGTGCGGGGCCGCCAACGGCTTCAAGGCCTCCACGGAGGCGGAACTGAAGAATTACCACCCTTCGGTGACGGACTTCACGCTCGTGGTGCGCCGCAAGCAACTCGGGCAGGAAATCCCCCTGGATGCCCTGTTGATGACGGATTTCAGTTCGGCGATGGAGAAGATGGCCTTTCTCGTGACCGAGGATGACGGCGGCACGCGCACCACTTGGAAATGCAGCGCCGTGGTCAAATACAATTCGCGCTCTTACGGCTTTGAACTGGAGATTCCCTACAACGAAAAGGACGATATCGTCTGGCGCGGCCAGCTCGCCTCTCCCTTCTTCCAGTCCGAAGACATCGTCTCCAGCCGCTTCGGCGACGTCATCATCACCTTTGCTTTAGAGTAATCCGGCGATGATGGAGTCGGCGATGAACCAGTCGCGTTCGGGGATGCGGCGGCCGTCGGGCAGGCCTTCGGCGGTACGGAGGCCGAGCATAAGGCTTTCTTCACGGATTTCTTCGGCGCTCAGGGTCTCGCTCTCCGAAGTCCAGCCGCTGAGTTGCTCGCTGTTCCAGCTCCTGACCTGCCGGCCGTCGGGGAGAATGCGCAGCGAATGCGCGCCCGGTCCCAGACCGACATAGGGGACCCGCTTCCAATAGGCGGAATTATGCCTGGACTCCCGGCCGGGCAAAGCCCAGTTGGAGATTTCGTAATGACGGTAACCGGCCGCGGCAAGACGCTCACAGAGCCAGTCGTACTGGGCACGGCAATCCTCTTCGGGCGCTTCGGCACAGAGGCCCTGGCGCAACTGTTCAGCGAGCGCGCTCCCCTCTTCGATACTGAGCTGATAGCAGGAGAGATGCGCCGGACACCAGGTCAGGAGTTCTTCAACCGTCGCCTGCAAGGTCTGCAGCGAAAGCCCCGGAACGCCGAAAATCACATCGACGCTGAGATTCTCCAGCCCTCCTTCGCGCAGCAGACGGAACGCCTGCCGGGCCCTTTCGGCATCGTGCCGGCGGTCCATCCAGCGCAGGATCTCATCGGAAAGCGACTGTATCCCCATGCTGACGCGGTTCACCCCCAGCGCCCGCAGCGCCGCGACATAGCCGGCTCCGCGGGTAACGATGTCCTCGGGATTCACCTCGACGGTGAATTCCTCCCAGGGACCGCCGCCGACGGCAGCGACGATCTCCTCCAGCAACGGGAGCGGCAGCAGCGAAGGGGTTCCTCCGCCGAAATACAGGGTGGAGACGGCGGCGCTTTCGGCAATCTCGTCGCTGCGCCTGCGCGCCTCCGCACAAAGTTCCGCCCCGAAACGCCGGAGAGCCGGCGCATCGGGGCAGCGCTCTGAATAGAAATCACAATAGATGCAGAACCCCTTGCAAAAGGGGATGTGGACATAGACCATCAGCGGAGCAACAGTTCCGTGCTGCCGAGCAGCCCCTGCGCCGTATAGACCTGCACGTTGTAGAGGCCCTTGGCGTAAGCCGGGACATTGTTCACGTAGATGCCGAGGTCCACTTCCGCCCCTTCGTAATCGACGGTACGGGCCGCCGTAGCAGGGACGGTCTCCCCGCCGAGCGGGAAGCTGATGCCGCGACCGTCGCTGAGCAACTCACCCGAAGGGTCGGTCACCCGCACATAGACGGTCATATCGCCCTTGGGCGCCAGGGAATTCTCCACGAGGCTGAGGTTCACCAGCAGGCGCGCCACCTTGTTGCTCTTGTCGGTAGCCTTGTCCGCATTGTTGTACGCCGTGACCTTGATGCCGCGGGCCCGGACGATGGCTCCCACCGCCACCTGGCCGCTCAGATCCTCCACCTGCGCCTCCAGTTCCGTATTGCGTTCGCGGGTTTCTCTCGCTTCCTTGCGGGCGGAAGCCGCTTCGGCGGTCAGTTTGTGGTTGAGATGGTTCAGGGAGTCAATCTGCACGATATAACTGCGCATGATGCTCCGCAGGGTGCCAAGCTCCTTCTCGTACTGGCGGATCTTGCTGCGGTTCGTGGCGCTGACGGTCTTGACGCGCTCCACGAGCTGGGCAATCTCCTCGCGGGAACTGTCGAGCTGTGCGTTGATAAATTCGTAATCGGACGAGAGCGAGTCATAGTCGCTGCGCAGGGCCTCGATCTGGCTCTGGAGATCCTGTTTCTCGATTTGCAGTTCAGAAACCAGGCTCCTGTGGCGGCTCCCGTTGAAAAACAACAGGACGCCCAGCACAACGGCCGCGACAGCCAGGACGATGATGGTCACTTTCTGTGCCCGGAGTCCGCTGGCATTACGTTCCGCCCTTTCGCGCTCTTCGCGTTCGATTCTGCTGAGGGGATCTTCTCTTTCCATAATTCAAATGCTTTTGATTTTACAAATGTACAAAATTTCTTAAATTTGCAGATACTATGCGATATCTGATCCGTTCCGTCAAGTATTTCCTTTACCTTTTTATCATCCTGAGCCTGATGATCGCCGTCCTGATGGCGCTGAATCTCGTGGAATCCGACCTGGACAAACTCTTTGTCAACGGTCGCGATTCGCTCTGGCAGATTGCGCTGCTGATGGCCGTTTTCGCGGCGATCTATCCGCGTTTCGGCTACACGACAAGATTCGTGCCGATGGCCGGCTCCTTCGAGGAACTGCGCCCGGCTGCCGTCGAAATGATGAAGGCCAGCGGCTATATCCTTGAGAAAGAGGCGGAAGGCAGCCTGAGTTTCCGCCGCCGCTCCCCGCTTTCGCGGGCGATGAAGATGTTCGAAGACAGGATCAGCTTCACCCACGCGCTGGGCGGCTGGAACATTGAAGGACACAGCCGGGACGTAATGGTAATCGCTTCAAAATTAAGAGGATGAAAGTTCTGGTGACGGGAGCCGCAGGTTTTATCGGCTCCAAATTGATGTACTGCCTTGCGCAGCGGGGAGACGAGGTCGTAGGCCTCGATTCGATGAACGATTATTACGATGTACGCCTCAAGGAAGGGCGCCTGCAGGAATTCGGTGCGGGCAGCCGCTTTCTCCGGATGAATATCGCCGACAAGGCCGCGCTCGACGCGCTCTTCGCGGAGGAACGCTTCGACAAGGTGGTCAACCTTGCGGCGCAGGCCGGCGTGCGCTATTCCATCACTCACCCCTATACCTATCTGGAGAGCAACCTGACGGGCTTTCTGAATATTCTGGAAGCCTGCCGCAACTTCGGGGTGAAGCATCTGGTTTATGCCTCGTCGAGTTCCGTGTACGGGCTGAACACCAAGGTCCCCTACGCCGAGCAGGACAAGACGGACAGCCCGGTATCGCTGTACGCGGCGACCAAAAAGAGCAACGAACTGATGGCGCACAGTTACTGCAAACTCTACGGCATCGCGATGACGGGCCTGCGCTTCTTCACCGTCTATGGTCCCTGGGGCCGCCCGGACATGGCGCCGATGCTCTTCGCGAAGGCCATCTGCAGCGGCGAGCGCATCAAGGTCTTCAACCACGGCGACATGATCCGCGATTTCACCTTCATCGACGACATCGTCGAAGGCACGATGCGCGCGCTGGACCGGGAGCCCTCCCCTGACGGGAACGGCCTCCCGCTGCGCGTTTACAACATCGGCTGCAGCAACCCCGTGAAACTGATGGACTTCATCTCCGAACTGGAGCAGGCGCTGGGCATCGAAGCGAAAAAGGAATTCCTGCCGATGCAGGCGGGCGATGTCTACCAGACCAATGCCGATACCTCGCTGCTCGAGCGCGAAGTGGGCTACAAACCGCATGTCCGGCTGCACGAAGGCATCGGACACTTTGCACAATGGTATCTTTCCGATAAAAATCCCTTACGATGAAAATTGCAGTAGCAGGAACCGGATATGTGGGTATGAGCATCGCCACGCTGCTCGCACAGCGCAACGAGGTGGTGGCCGTGGACGTCATTCCGGAAAAAGTGGAGAAAATCAACCGCCGCATCAGTCCCATCCAGGATGCGGAAATAGAACAATACCTTGCGGAGAAGGATTTGAATCTCGTGGCTACCCTCGACGCCCGGGCCGCCTATGCGGATGCGGATTTCGTCGTGATCGCCGCCCCCACCAATTATGACCCCAAGAAGAACTTCTTCGACACCCACCACGTAGAAGAAGTCATCGAACTGGTCCTGGAGGTCAATCCGGAGGCCGTGATGGTCATCAAATCCACGATTCCGGTGGGTTATACGCGGCACGCGCGGGAGAAATTCTCCTACCGGGAAAGGCTCTCGGACGGGACGATGAAGGTCGTCACCCCGAAGATTATCTTCGCCCCGGAATTCCTGCGCGAGAGCAAGGCGCTCTACGACAACCTCTACCCCAGCCGCATCATCGTGGGCTACGACGAGCTCCACGACGCGGCGCAGACCTTCGCCTCCCTCATCAAGGAGGGGGCCCTGAAAGAGGATGTTCCCGTGCTCTTCATGGGCAGCACCGAGGCCGAAGCCGTCAAACTCTTCGCCAACACCTACCTCGCGCTGCGCGTGAGTTTCTTCAACGAACTGGACACCTACGCCGAAATGAAAGGCCTGGACACCCAGGCGATCATCGAGGGCGTATGCCTCGATCCGCGCATCGGCGCGCATTACAACAACCCCAGTTTCGGCTACGGCGGCTATTGCCTGCCCAAGGACACGAAACAGTTGCTCGCCAATTTCAACGACGTGCCTGAGAATCTCATCAAAGCCATTGTCGATTCCAACCGTACGCGCAAGGATTACATTGCCGACCGCGTGCTCGAGAAAGCGGGCTATTACACCGCCTCCAGCGCCTACGACACCGCCAAGGAGAAGAGCGTAACCGTCGGCGTATACCGGCTGACGATGAAATCCGGCTCCGACAACTTCCGCCAGAGCGCCATCCAGGGCATCATGAAACGCATCAAGGCAAAAGGCGCCAGGGTCATCGTCTTCGAACCCTCGCTGGAGAATGGCAGCACCTTCTTCGGGAGCGAGGTCGTGAACGACCTGAAAGCCTTCAAGGCCGCCTCGGACTGCATCATCGCCAACCGCTTCGAAGATGCGCTCAGCGATGTTGCAGACAAGGTCTATACCCGGGATATCTTCAAGAGAGATTAACCATACATTAACTATGTCGGCACTGCCGTTGCCTTCGGTCTTGTCGTAGTGGCCATGGCCTACACCATCGGCGGTGCATGCAGCGCCCTCGTCTGGAAGGCCCTCTCCCGCTAGGAACTTTACGGCCTATCCTTTGAGGGAAGTCCGTGCGCTTGTGGAAAACAAAAAAAACGGGGTTTCCGAAGAAATCCCGTTTTCAGATGGAATGAAGTGGCTTGATTAAAGCACCCTCTTGGAAAGCTCGGAAGGGAAATTCATAAAGAAGAAGGTAGAATCGCCCTCCAGGTGCAGCTTAGCCCCGTTGACCGCAATGAGCATTTTAGTCTTCATTTCATCGTCCAGTTCAACATAAACCGAGTTGTCGATGACAAACCAGCGTACGATATTGACGGTAAGGTTCCCCGTGGTGGTAATCTTCTTTTCAGTGAAAGTAACGGTCACCTCTTCGCCCCCGGCAAGTAAGCTCAAATTACCGGTCCAGTCACCCACGACGGCGGCTTTGACACGGGCAATCTCATCGGCCTGAGGGTCGGACTTCTTGCAACTCACGCTGGTGAACACTGCGACGGCAACAACGGCCAAAAGCATCAAAATTCTTTTCATGATAAAAAATTAAGGTTATTGATTTGTGTTGAAATTAACTTGGCAAAGATACAAAAAAATAATCGCAAACAAATACAAAATCGTGCTCTCAGTGCATTCAGTGATATAAAATGTCTCTGAAATGTAAATTTGTGGAGGAGATAATGCACGGATTTGGTCTCGACCCAAATCCGCGCATTGGTTTTTAATTGCAGATTTAGATACAAAATTTAACTTTGTAAGTTTTAAACGAACCACGTGCTTAAAAAGATTCTCATATTCTTTTGCGGAGTCCTTACGGTGATAGGGTGCAGCCGGTCCTTCAAAGCCCCGGCACACCTCCCCCAGCCCTCAGACTCCCGGTCCGCCGCCAAGGCCGCCATGAAGATTTACGGCACCCAGCCCGAGAAGGCCCTGGCCATCATAGATTCCGCCCTCGCAGTAGGAGCTATCTCTCCTTTCCGGGCCCAGTTTATCCGGGCCAAGATTTACGCCAACTCGCTGGAAGGCTTGCAGCGGGACCAAGCCATTGCCATTTGCGAGGAACTGCTTGATCACGATTCCACGCAAGTGGTGGACAAGGCTACCGCCGCCAACCGCAACGATGTGCTGGACGTGATGATGGATGCCGGCCGCAAAAACAAAGATGACGAAAAATGGCTCCGCTATGCCATAGAAAGGGCCCAACTGAGCCGCGACCAGGGTATGGAAACCGAATCGCTGCGTATGGAGGCCGAAATTGGTGCCGCCATGGCCCGCGTGGGACGCCCGGAAGAAGGGATGCTCAAACTGGAAGAGGTTATTAGCGCCCTGGAAAAGGGAGACCCCAGCGTGGACCGCATGGACGCCGGCATTGTGGCCCGCAAACGAAGAATCGTCGTGCTGGACAAGGCCGGACGTTATCTGGATATTATCTCGGACGCCCAGGCCATCCTGGACAAACTGGAAGACTACCAGAGCCGCCCTTCGGCCTATGCCGAAGACAGCTTCCGTCTGCCGCCGGACGGACAGGCCCATAGCCGGTACTGTGATTTTTACCGCGCCCAGGCCTGGAGTTATCTGGCAGCAGCCTATTCCATGATGACCTCTCCCGACTACGCCAAAGCCCGGGAATATGTACGCCTGGTAGAAGAGTCCGCTTACGGCAAGACCTTCAGCGGCCGGCGGTCCCTGGCCCCGATTTGGAAAGCCCTGGGGCAATGGGATAAACTCCTGGCCGTGGTCGATGAAACCGAGCACAAGCTGGGAGACGACACCCTGAATACAGACTACGCCACCATCTTGAAAGACCGGGCCGATGCGGCAAAGGCCAAGGGACAACTGCCACAGGCCCTCTCCTATATGAACCGCTACTCCCGGCTCCAGGAACAACTGAACGAGCAGCGCCTCCGGACGGATGCCCAGGAATACGCCACCCGCTACCATGCCCTGGAACAGGAGCAGAAAATCCGCGAGGCAGAGGCCGATTCGGCCCGCAAAGATGCCATCATCACCACCGTTGCGATCCTTCTCATCCTCCTTACCACGTTTGCCGTCTATTCTGTCCATCAGCGGCGCGCCATCGGAGAGAAAAACCGCGCCCTGGTTAGGATGATCGGCGAACTCAACAGCACCCGGAAAGACGCGCAGGCCGATGCCGCCAAACCCGACAAAGAACTGTTCGAGCTCATTGACGGCGTTATCCGGAAAGAAAAACTATATACCAACATCAACCTGCAGCGACAGGATATCGTGGACCGCTTTGAAATCGGTCGCCATTACCTTAACGACTTGTTCTCTGCCTATGCGAACGGCCAGTCTTTTCCGGCTTACATCAACGAGATGCGTATGCAGGATGCCCTCCGGATGCTCGAGAACGAGCCCGAAGCGTCTATCGGCCTCATAGCGGATGCCGTCGGGTTTACCCCGGCCAACTTCCGGGAGCAGTTTAAAAAGAAGTTTGGGATGACCCCAGCAGAATATCGTCAGAATTTATAAAACAATCTGAGAGTTTCCCTGAAACAGCGAAATCACGGGAATTAACAATGACTGAATAGATTATGATGGCCCACAAGAACTTATTTGGTAATCTGCTGGTCTGCGCCCTGCTCCTCTCCTGCGCCAAGGAGACGGTGCAGCCTGTTCAGCCCGTTCAGGAAGGGAAAACCTATACCCTTAGCGTTGAAGCCGGCAAGGGTGAAAGGCCGGATACCAAAGCGTTACTTATCGATGGTATGGGTTCCCTGAATGCCTACTGGGCCGTAGGAGAGCAGGTGTCGGTGTACAAGGCCGATGCCCTTTTGGGTACGCTTTCGGCCGTGGCCGGGGGCGAAGAAACAACGCTTTCGGGCACTATCACCGGGGATTTGTCCGTGGACGACAATCTTACCCTCAAGTTCCTGAGTCCCGACTACGACAGCCAGGACGGTACCCTTGCGTATATTGCTGCGAACTGCGACCATGCCGTGGCAAGCGTCACCGTTACAAACGTGGAGGGGACAGGAGTCACGACCACCAAAGCCAGTTTCGTAAACCGGCAGGCCATCGTGAGGTTCTCCCTGAACGTAAGTGCCAGGCCCCTGATGATTACTGTGGCTGACAGGAATATTACGGTAACGCCAGTCTCGGCGACCGATGTGCTCTATGTGGCCGTTCCCGCCATTTCGGACAAGCCGATACTCCTGAAAACGAAATTGGGGGAGACGACATATATGCTGCACAAGAACGGTGTTACGCTGGAAGCGGGCAAGTATTACGATATCAACGCCAATCTCTCTTCGGCAATAGTGGTCCACAATGAGGGCGAGCTGACAGCAGCGGTACAGACGGACAATGCCCAAATCCTGTTCGCCAACGACATTGCCATCGGCAGCCTGCTGGAAATCAAAGGAAACAGGACGGTGACCATTGATATGAACGGCTTCACGCTGGACCGCGGGTGTGCGTCCCGAGGCAGCCAGGTCATCGTGGTCCGTACCGGTTCCTCGCTGAATCTGAATGACGGCACCCTGACCGGCGGCTGGGGCGGCAACGGAGGCGCGCTGGACATCGAATCCGGCACCACCGTGAACCTGACCGACGTCACCATCAGCGGCAATATTGCCAATGACCGGGGCGGCGGCATCTCGAATAAAGGTACGCTCACCATGGTGGGCGGCGCTAGCACGGGCCATACCAGCTACGACCATACCAGCCCCAGCGGCGGTGGCGGTCTGTTCAACTTCGAAGGCGCCACGGCAACGCTTACGAACGTCACCATCACGGGCAACGATGTCAAAATGTGGGGTGGCGGCGGCATCTGCAACTACGGCATGTTGACGCTGGATGGCTGCACCATTACCGGCAATACCGCCATGTTTACCGGAGGCGGCATTTGGAGCGGTAACGAGAAGCACCTTCTGAAGATACGGGGTGCGAACATCATCACCGATAACACCGCC
>JAEEJZ010000079.1 GCA_016282145.1 Bacteroidales bacterium
CGTGCTGCACGAGATCGAGAAGAAGCTCCCCGGCTTCCCCATCGTCCTCCACGGCTCCTCTTCCGTGCCGCAGGAATATGTGGACATCATCAACGCCAACGGCGGCAAACTGCCCGATGCCGTAGGTATTCCCGAAGAGCAGCTCCGCGAAGCCGCGAAGAGCGCCGTCTGCAAGATCAACATCGACTCCGACTCGCGTCTCGCGATGACCGCCGCCGTCCGCAAGGTGTTTGCCGACAAGCCCGGCGAGTTCGACCCGCGCAAGTACCTCGGTCCCGCCCGTGACGAGATGAAGAAACTCTACGAGCACAAGATCGTGAACGTCCTCGGATCTGACGGCAAGGCTGCATGAAACGTATCTTGATTTTAATCACAGCCGCACTCTCCTTGTGCGGCTGTGCTGTTTTACAGTCCCGTAACTGGGATGTAAACCAACTGCTCAGCGCCGCGGCCAACGCTACGACCGCCGCCACCCTCACCGACGCCCAGATCGTCGAACTGAGCGCCCGTACCGTACAGCAACTGGATGCCCAGAACACCGTGGAGCCCGCGAACGGCCCCTATACCCGGCGGCTGGCGAAAATCCTGAGCGGCATCGACAACCTGAACGGCATGCCGTTGAATTTCAAGGTGTACAAGACCAATGAGATCAACGCCTTCGCCTGCGGGGACGGCTCCATCCGCGTCTATTCCGGCCTGATGGACGTGATGACCGACGAGGAAGTCTTCGCCATCCTGGGCCACGAAATCGGGCACGTCGCGAACAAGGATTCCAAGCGCGCGATGCAGAATGCCTACCTGACCGCAGCGGCCCGCAATGTGGCCGGAGCGGCGGGCGGCACCGTCGGGAGCCTCGCGAACAGCATGCTCGGAGACATCGCCGAAGCCTATGTCAGCGCCCAGTTCTCGCAGAAGCAGGAACTGCACGCCGATGACTACGGCTACAGCTACAGCGTCGAGCACGGCAAGGATCCCTACAGCATGTACAACTCCCTGAACAAGTTGATGAGCGTATCAGGCGGAAGCAAGGCCTCGAACCTCCAGCAGATGTTCAGCACGCACCCGGACACGTCCCTGCGCGCCGCACGCATGAAAGAAAAAGCGGAAGCTGCGAAAAAATAAGTTCAGGAGAGCAGATGCTCCAGGAGGATCTTGACGCCGATGGCGATGAGGATGATGCCTCCGAGCAGTTCAGGTCGCATGCGGCGGTTGACCGCTTCGCCGAAGCGGCGGCCGAGCAGATAGCCTGCGATACTCATTCCGAAAGAAACCGCCGCAATCAATGACAGCGGCACGTACAATGCCTGCATCGCATATCCGGTGCAGGCATAACTTATTCCTACGGCCAGGGCGTCGATGCTGGTCGCCACGGCAAGCGCAAGCTGGGTGCGCAGCCGCAGCGGCGAATGCGCCATCTGCTCTTCCGGCCGGAAGGATTCCACCACCATTTTCCCGCCGATGAAGGCGAGCATCGCGAAGGCGATCCAATGGTCGATCTGCTGCAGGGCGCCGCTGAAGCGGCAGGTCAGCAGATAGCCGGCCAGGGGCATCATGCCCTGGAAGAGGCCGAACAGAAACGCCAGGCGGAGCACCGCTCCCGTCCGGGAAGTCCCGCGCAAAATCACGCCGCAGACCACCGAAACGGCGAAACAGTCCATGGCCAGCGCGAAGGCGATAAAGAGGTTCTCGATCACGCTGCAAAGGTAAAAAATTTCTTGTTGAAAAATTTGTGGAAAATTTTGGAAGTAAGTGGAATAAAGTGGAAAATTTTTGTTACCTTTGCACCACTTGCGTATAAGAAAAATGGTGACATTCATCGGCACATACCGCTCAAAAGTGGACGACAAGGGAAGAATCGTCTTCCCCGCGCCGTTCAAGGGCGCCCTTCCGCCCGGGAGCGATATGCGCTTTGTCATCAAAAAGAGTCTGTATTCGGACTGCCTGGACATGTACTCCTACGAGGAGTGGGAAAAGGAGTCCGACAAGATTCGGGAATCCCTCGATTTCTTCAATCCCCGGCACGTGCTTTTCTGGCGCGAATATATGCGGGATTGCGTGGTCGTGGAGCCTGACCCCAAGTTGGGGCGGATTTCCATCCCCGGATATCTTCTTGACGCAATCGGTGTTCAAAAGGAGGTCGCTTTCCTCGGCATCAACTTCAAGATTGAAATCTGGGCGGGTGAGAAATTCGCGGACGCCAGGGTTTCCCGTGAAGATTATGTCGCGATAGCCCAGAGTCTTTCTCAAAAGTAGGAGGACGGGGAATATGTCCGACTACCACATCCCGGTCCTTTTAGAAGAGAGCGTAGGCGCGCTCGTGCGTAACCCCGAAGGGGTGTACGCCGACGCCACCTTCGGCGGCGGCGGCCACAGCCGTGCGCTGCTCGCGCGGCTGGGAGCACGGGCGCGCCTGCTCGCCTTTGACCTCGACGCAGACGCGGCCGGACAGGCCCCGGAAGACGAACGCCTCACCCTCATCCGCGGAAACTTCCGCTTCATCGAAAACTTCACCCTGCTGCACGCGCCGCAGGGCCTTGACGGAATACTGGCCGACCTGGGAGTGTCGTCGCACCAGTTCGATACCGCAGGAAGGGGCTTCTCCTTCCGCTTCGACGCTCCCCTGGACATGAGAATGAACGCGCAGGGCGGGAAAACCGCGGCGGATATCGTCAATTCTTATACGCAAGAAGAACTTGAAAGCCTTTTCCGGGTCTATGGAGAAGTGGACGGCGCCCGCGCCGTGGCGAAAAGCATTGTCGCCGCACGCGAAAAAGCGCCTGTCCTGAGCACCGGCGACCTGGGGAACGCCATCGCGGACGCCCTGCCGTCTTTCCAGGTCCACAAACAGATAGCCAAGATCTACCAGGCACTGCGCATCGAAGTCAATGCAGAGATGCGTTCCCTGGAGAAATTCCTCGAGGGGGCAGCCCGCGCCCTCAAGCCCGGCGGCATCATCGCCGTCATCACCTACCATTCCCTGGAAGACAGGATGGTCAAACAGTTCATCCGCGACCGTCAGAACGGCCTCGAGCCCGTGAACCGCAAGCCCATCCTCCCCTCGGAAGAAGAAGTCGCCGCCAACCCCCGCGCCCGCAGCGCCAAACTGCGCATCGCACAAAAAACGGAAAAGTCATGGGCAAATTAGCGAGATTCGGGAAAGTGCTGCTCAACAGCGTCGTCGCCATCTGGCGGGGCGAGTTCCTGCTGCGCCTGCGCGCCGGCCGCTTCCTCGCGCACATCCTCTACACTTTCCTGCTCTTCGGCCTGATCATCTGGGTCTCCCTGCTGATCGACACCTCGATGAACACGGTCGAGAAAAATGAAAAACGCATCGCGGAACTGCGGATGGAGCAGTCCGTGCTGAAATTCGATATGACCCGGGCAGAAGGCCGTGCCGCCGTCGCCCGCCGTCTGGAAAAGATGGGCTCCCCGCTGCAGGAACCCGAGAAAAACGCAACCCTGATCACACGATGAGCGAAGGTAAAAAGAGAAAAGACCGCATTGGAATTACCCTGTACATCCTGTACCGGCTGCTGGTGCTGGTATCCATCGTCGTGGTCGCCAAGATCCTCTATCTTCAGCTCTTCTTCCGTCCGAACCCGCAGATTGCCGACGCCCTCACGCCGCCGCACCGCTGCAAGGTCCTGGAGCCCGCCCGCGGCAACATCCTCGACCGGGACGGCCGCATCCTCGCCATCTCCTCCCCTTCCTACCAGATCTATATGGACTGCACGGTGATGAAACGTCACTTTGCCGATGCCAAGGACCCCGCCGAAGGCGCGCGCCTGGAAAAGGAATGGCTGGACAAGGCCCGGGAACTGAGCAAGGAACTCGCCCGCATCTTCCCGGAAAAGAACGCCGACCGCTACTTCCGCGAAATCAAGGAGGGACGCGAACGCGGCCGCAAGTACCTGATGCTCGGCCATCCCGTGGACAAGCCCAGCTGCGACCGCATCAGGCAGTTCCCCCTCTTCCGCGAGGGACAGTACAAGGGCGGCATCATCGTCAAGCAGATCATCGAACGCAAATACCCCTACGGCAGCCTGGCCCGCCGCACCATCGGCTTCATCCGCGACGAGAGCAGCAACATCGTCAACCGCGACATCGGCCTCGAAGGGAAGTACGATGCCATCCTCAAGGGTGAGGAAGGGCAGGAATGGCTGCGCAAATGCGACTACGGCCTGGTGCGCGACTTCGACAGCACCTTCGTCCAGGCCACGGACGGACAGGACATCCGCACGACCCTCGACATCGACCTGCAGGCCATCGCCGACCGCGTCCTGCGCGAGCAGATCGAGGAAGAACACGAACTCGAAGCCGCCTGCTTCGGCCTGATGGAAGTCAAGACCGGCGCGCTGCGCGTCATGGTCAACCTGATGCGGGACCCCACCTCGGGCGGGCGCTTCAGCGAAATCTCCAATATGCTGATCAACCGCCGCGGCGAACCGGGCTCCGTGTTCAAGACCGTCACCCTGGCCGCACTGCTCGCAGACGGGCACCTCAGGACGCTCGAGCAGACGATTCCCACCAACCACGGCATCGTTCACGGCACCCGCATCCATCAGGACGACCACATCACCTCCTTCGAACGCCGCAACCACACCAGCGTGATTTCGATGTACGACGGCTTCAAGATGTCGTCCAATTACGTGATGGCGACCTGGGCCATCAACAAGTACGGCAGGAATCCCGAGGCCTTCAGCGAACGCATCAATTCCTTCGGCATCGGGCAGCGCTTCGACTTCGACATCGTCGGCCTGGCCTCCCCCTTCATCGCCGGACCCGCCAACCGCAAGCCGTTCACGACGACGGACCTCGGCACGGTGGCCTACGGCTACTCCACGCTCTTCTCCCCCATCTACACCCTGATGTTCTACAACGCCATCGCGAACAAGGGACGGGTGATGAAACCCTATCTGGTGGAACAGGTGGAAAAGGACGGCATCGTCACCGACCGGCGGGGACCGATCATCCTGCGGGACTCCATTTTCAGCCCTGCGGTGGCGGACACCCTGACCCGGGCCCTGCGGGCCGTCACCTCCGAAGGTACCGCTACGGTCCTCAAGAACGCACGCTGCGTCGTGGCGGGCAAGACGGGCACCGCCCGCATCGCCTATGACGACCGGCATTACATCGACGAACTGGGACGCGCCAAGAACCAGGGCAGTTTCGTAGGCTTCTTCCCCGCCGACGGGGAACCCCTCTACAGCGTCATCTGCGTCGTCTACTCCAAGCTCAGCCATCGCAGTTTCTACGGCGGCACCATTCCCGCCAGGACTGTCAAGAACTTTATCGACGAACTCGAAAGAACCGACCCTAAATTCCGGACCCGATTATGAAACTCCCGCAAATCATCAAAGACTGCGGCGTCCTGCGTACCCGCGGCGATATGGACATCGAGATCAGCGCGATTGCCAACGATTCGCGCAAGGTCGGGCCGGGCTGCCTCTTCGCGGCCGTACGCGGCTGCGGCAATGACGGGCACGCCTACATCGGGGCCGCCGTCGAAAAGGGAGCCGCCGCCATCCTCTGCGAAGAGGGCGCCGAAGTACCCGAGGGCGTCGCCGCCGTCTGGTGCAAGAGCAGCAAATATGCCGTAGCCCGCGCTGCGGACGCATTCTGGGGCCACCCGTCCGGAAAACTGAGGCTGGTGGGCATCACCGGCACCAACGGCAAGACCACCACGGTCACGATGCTCTACCAACTCTTCCGCGAACTGGGACACGAATGCGGCCTGCTCTCCACGATTGCCAACTATGTGGGCGACCGCTGCAGCGAGACCGCCAACACCACCTCCGACCCCGTCACGCTCAACGCCCTGCTCGCCGAAATGGTGGACGCGGGCTGCGACTATGCCTTCATGGAGGTCAGCTCCATCGGCGTGGAGCAGGAGCGTATCGCCGGGCTGGAATTCGCCGCCGGCATTTTCTCGAACCTGACCCACGACCACCTCGACTATCACGGCACTTTCACCGAATACCTCCGCTGCAAGAAACTCTTCTTCGACGGACTCGGCAAGAAGGCTGTGGCGCTGATCAATACCGACGACCGCAACGGCGCCATCATGGTGCAGAACTGCGCGGCCCGCGTGGTCGGCTATTCCTGCAAATCCGCCGCCGAGCACCGCTGCCGCATCCTCGAGCAGGGGGTGGACGGAATGATGCTCCGCATCGACGGCACCGAGACCTGGACGCCGCTCACGGGCACGCACAACGCCTATAACCTGCTCGCCGTCTATTCGACCGCCGTCGAACTGGGCGTGCCGAAGGACGAAGCGCTGCTGGCCGTATCGAAGCTGAAAGCGGCCAAGGGGCGGATGGAGACGATGCACGGACCGCGGAACATCAGCGCCGTCATCGACTATGCCCATACGCCCGACGCGCTGGAGAACGTGCTGCGCGCCCTGCGCGAAGTGGCCCCGAAACAGCCGCTCGTCTGCCTCTTCGGCTGCGGGGGCGACCGGGACCGCAGCAAACGGCCCGAGATGGCCGCCGTCGCCCAGAAATATGCGGACCGGCTCATCATCACCTCCGACAACAGCCGCTCCGAGCGGACGGCGGACATCATCGCCGAAATCAAGACCGGCCTGAGCCCGAAGGGGCTGGCCAAGGCCCTCTGCATCGAAGACCGCGCGGAAGCCATCCGCACGGCGCTCCTGACCGCCGCGGACGGCACCGTCGTGCTGCTCGCCGGCAAGGGGCACGAGACCTACCAGATCCTCTCCGACGGGAAGCATCACTTCGACGAAAGGGAGATTGTCAGTGAAACCTTCAAAACGATGGAATAAATGCTGTACCGACTGTTCGAACTTCTCCAAGCCTACGATATACCCGGGCAGCACCTGATGAACTACCTGAGTTTCCGCGCCGTCCTGGCCGCGGTCATCAGTATGCTGATCGCCTTCTTCGCCGGCCGGCACATCATCCGCTGGCTGCAGCGCAAGCAGATCGGCGAGACCATCCGCGACCTCGGCCTCGAGGGACAGATGCAGAAGAAAGGCACTCCGACGATGGGCGGCGTCATCATCATCCTGTCGCTGGTCGTCTCCGTCCTGCTGGTCTGCGACCTGAGGAACATCTACATCCAGCTCCTGCTGCTCACCACCCTCTGGTGCGGCACGATGGGCTTCATCGACGACGCCATCAAGACCTTCAAGCACAACAAGGAAGGCATGAGCGAGAAGGCGAAACTGGCCGGACAGCTGGGCCTGGGCATGATCATCGCCCTCACCGTCTGGTTCAGCAGCGACATCGTCGTGCGGGAACGGGTCCATACCGAGACCATGACGCAGGTGCGCGATTCGCTGGACGTGGACTCCGAAATGACCGTGATGGACGGACGCTGGAGCAGCGAGGACGTGGTGAAGAGCACCAAGACCACCATCCCCTTCGTCAAGGATCACGAATTCGACTATAAATGGCTCTCCCCCTTCAAGGGACGCTGGGGCTGGTACACCAAGTGGGGCATCTATATGCTGATGATCGTCCTGGTCATCACGGCCTGCTCCAACGGCGCCAACCTCACGGACGGGATGGACGGCCTGGCCTCCGGAACCTCGGCCATCGTCGCCATCGTCATCGCCCTGCTGGCCTGGCTGGGCGGCAACATCGTCAATGCCGGCTACCTGCACATCATGTACATTCCCGGCAGCGGTGAGATTGCGGTGTTCATGGCCGCCTTCGCGGGCGCGCTCATCGGCTTCCTCTGGTACAATACCTTCCCCGCCCAGGTGTTCATGGGCGATACGGGCAGCCTCACCATCGGCGGCATCATCGGCGTAAGCGCCGTACTGATCCGCAAGGAACTGCTGCTGCCCCTGCTGTGCGGTATTTTCTTCGCGGAAAGCGCTTCGGTCCTGATCCAGCGCTTCTGGTTCCGCCGCACCAAAAAGAAATACGGTGAGGGACGGCGCGTCTTCCTGATGGCGCCCCTGCACCACCACTATCAGAAAAAAGGCATTCCGGAGCCGCGCATCGTCACGCACTTCTGGATTGTCGGCATCATCATCGGACTGGCTACACTGGCTATATTGAAAATCAGATAAGAGATATGAATAAGATCGTAGTATTGGGCGGAGCGGAAAGCGGCGTGGGCGCTGCGGTGCTCGCGAAGGTGAAGGGTTTCGACGTCTTCCTCTCCGACAACGGCAGCATCAAGGAAGAATACGCAAAGACCCTGCGCCAATGGGACATTCCCTTCGAGCAGGGCGGACACAGCGAGGAGAAGGTGCTCTGCGCCGATGAGGTCATCAAGAGCCCCGGCATCCCCTCCACGGCCCCTCTCGTGCAGAAACTCGTCCAACAGGGCACGCACATCGTCTCCGAGATCGAGTTCGCTTCGCGCTACGACAAGGCGAAGAAGATCTGCATCACCGGGTCCAACGGCAAGACCACCACGACCTCCCTCATCCACTACCTGCTCAAGGAAGCGGGGCTGAACGTGGGCCTGGGCGGGAACATCGGCAAGAGCTACGCCTTGCAGGTGGCCACCGAGCAGCACGACTACTATGTCCTGGAAATCAGCAGTTTCCAGCTGGATGACACCTACGATTTCCGGCCGGACATCGCCATCATCACGAACATCACCCCGGACCATCTGGACCGCTACGACCATGATATGGAGAATTATGTCCGCGCGAAGTTCAAGATTACCCAGAACCTCCGTCCCGAGGACTGCTTCATCTTCGACTCCGACGACGCCATCACCGTCGAGCACCTGAGCAAGATCGTGCTCAAGGCCAAGATGCTCCCCTTCTCCCAGGAGAAGGAAGTGGAGCAGGGCGCCTTCGTCCGCGACGACAAGATGGTCGTCCGGGTGGACAAGGGCGAGAGCGAGTTCTTCCTGGAAAGCCTCGCGCTGAGCGGACGGCACAACCTCTACAACTCGATGGCCGCGGCCATCGCCGCGAAAGTCAGCGGCGTACGCGACGAGGTCATCCGTGAATCCCTGAGTTCCTTCAAGGGCATCGAGCACCGTCTGGAGAACGTGCTCAGCATCGGCGGCGTACTCTATGTCAACGACTCCAAGGCCACCAACGTGGATGCCGCCTGGTACGCGCTCGAATGCCAGACCCGGCCCGTCGTCTGGATCGTGGGCGGCAAGGACAAGGGAAACGACTACGAAGTGCTCAAGCCCCTCGTGGAAAAGAAGGTGCGCGCCATCGTCTGCCTGGGGGTAGACAACAGCAAGATCCACGCGGCCTTCGAGGACATCGTCGGGGCGCAGAACATCAGCGATACGCACAGTGCCGCGGAAGCCGTCAAGGTAGCCGCCGCCTTCGCCACCAAGGGCGATGTCGTGCTGCTGAGCCCCTGCTGCGCCAGTTTCGACCTCTTCCAGAGTTACGAAGACCGCGGACGTCAGTTCAAAGCCGCCGTAAGGAGCCTCTGATATGCAGAAGAAGAAAAACTCGTGGGTGCTGGCGATGATGGACCGGCTGCAGGGGGACAAGGTCATCTGGATGATCCTCCTGATGCTCATCCTCATCTCCGTGGTCTGTATGTTTTCCTCCACCTCCCGGCTGCTGGAGGGCGGACGCACCCGTGTGGACATCGTCCGCAGCCAGTTGGGAATCGTCGCCGTAGGCCTGGGCATCGTGCTGGTCTGCTACAACATCCGCAGCATCGAGTTTTTCCGGAAACTTTCCTTCTGGATGCTTCCTCTCTCCCTGTTCATGCTCATCGCGCTCAGGGTACTGCCCGGCGGGAACGGCTTCATCAGCGCTCCCACCATCAACGGCGCGAAGCGCGTGCTCGCCATCATGGGAAAGCAGATCCACGTCCTGGAAATCGTCAAGATCGCCATGGTGCTCTACCTGGGCTGGGCCCTGGACGCGCTCAAGAACAAGCGCCTCGTCTGGCCCGAGAAAGAGATCTGGCAGAATATCCTCTATATCTACCTGCCCTTCATCGCCGTGTTCGTACTGGCTCTGCCCAGCAGTAACACCGCCGCCCTGTTCATCGGCGGCATCATGTTCCTGGTCATCCTGCTCGGCGGCGGCAGCAAGCGCGACCTCGGCGTCATCCTCGCTGCGGCCATCGTGATCCTTGCGCTCTGCTTCGGCATCTACAAAGTCAGCGACGGAAAGGTCCTCGGGCGCATCGGGACGGGTATTTCGCGCGTATTCAACCATACCGACTGGGAAAAGCAGTTCCTGGAAAGCGAGAAATACACCAAGGACTGGGACGACGCCCGCGACCACCTGCAGCAGGGCTACAGCGCCAAGATCGCGATGCACGAAGGCGGCATCCTGGGCAAGGGACCCGGCCAGAGCACCCAGCGCTACATCGTGCCGGATATGCCCTCGGACTATATGTACAGTTTCATCGTCGAGGAATACGGGCTCTGGGGGGCCATCCTGGTCCTCGCCCTCTATGTCTCGCTGATGGCGCGGGGGGCGATCATCGCCCGGGACATCGGGGACAATCTCTACGCCAAACTCGTCGTCGCAGGGCTCTGCCTGCTCATCGTAGGCCAGGCCTTCCTGCATATGCTCGTCAATGTGGACATCGGGCCGATGACGGGACAGACGCTCCCGATGATCAGCCACGGCAACTCGGCCTTCCTGTGCTTCTCCCTGGCCTTCGGCATCCTGCTGTCGTTCAGCCGCCAGGCCCGCAAGCGCATCGAAAGCGAAACCGCCAAGGCGGCGCCCATTATCGAAGACCCTGTAAGCTTTGAAAAAGATGAGTTATAAAGCATTGCGTGTCATTATCAGCGGCGGCGGCACCGGCGGGCACATCTTTCCCGCCATATCCATCGCCGACGCCCTGAAAAAGGCCAATCCCGACACGGAGATCCTCTTCGTCGGCGCGAACGGCAAGATGGAGATGGAGAAAGTGCCGTCGGCGGGCTACCGCATCGTGGGTCTGCCCGTAGCGGGACTACAGCGCAAACTGACGCTCCAGGGCATCTGGCGGAACCTCCAGCTCCCGTTCAAACTGCTCGCCAGCAACGCCAGGGCGGGAAAGGTGCTGAAGGAGTTCCGGCCCGATATCGCCGTAGGCGTGGGCGGATACGCCAGCGCTCCCCTGCTCCGCAAGGCGCAGCAATACCGTATTCCGACGCTGCTCCAGGAGCAGAACGGCTTCGCGGGGATGACCAACAAACTGCTGGGAGCCAAGGCGGGATGCATCTGCGTAGCCTATGAGGGGATGGAGCGTTTCTTCCCCGCCGACCGCATCGTCATGACCGGCAATCCCATCCGCTCCGACATTCATCCCTACGGGCAGGAGGAACGCAGCGCGGGCATGGTCTACTATGGACTCGACAGCTCGAAAAAGCATATCCTGATCATCGGCGGAAGCCTCGGCAGCGCCACCCTCAATCGCAGCATGCAGCGCTGGATAGAAGCCGGCTGCCCCGGCGGCGAGGAAGTGGAAGTGCTCTGGCAGTGCGGCGGTGGCTACATTGCGCAGACCGATGCCTTTATGGCCGCGCATCGCCCGGAGCAGGTCCGGCACAGCGCCTTCCTCAAAAGGATGGATCTGGCCTATGCCGTTGCCGACGTGGTGATTTCGCGCTCCGGCGCCTCCTCCGTTTCGGAGATCTGCGCCGCCGGCAAGGCTGCGATGTTCGTCCCTTCGCCCAATGTGGCCGAGGACCATCAGACGCACAATGCGATGGCGCTGGTGCGACGTGACGCCGCCCTCCTCGTGAAGGATGCCGAAGCGCCGGAGAAAATGATGGAGACGGCCCTGGGGCTGCTCGCTGACGAGCCGCGCCGCAAGACGCTGGAAAAGAATGCCCTGGCGATGGCGCTGCCGGATGCCGCACAGAAAATCGTTGAAGAAATCTACAAACTGATATGAACGTCTATTTTATAGGAATCGGCGGTATCGGCATGAGTGCCATCGCCCGCTATTACAAGCGCAAAGGGAACGAAGTGTCGGGCTATGACCGGACGCCTTCACCCCTGACGGCCGAACTCGAAGCCGAAGGCATTGCGGTGCACTACAGTCCGGACTGCTCGCAGATTCCCGCGGACAAGGGCGCAACGCTCGTCATCTGGACCCCTGCCATTCCGCAGGATATGGAGGAACTGGTCTATGTGCGCGAAAACGGCTACCGCCTCATCAAGCGCTCCCGCGCGCTCGGAGAAATCTGCATCGGGCAGCGCTGCCTGGCCGTCGCCGGCACCCACGGCAAGACGACCACCACGACCCTGACGGCGCATATCATGAACGAGAGCGGCCCCGGCGCTTCGGCTTTCCTCGGCGGCATCTCCAAGAATTACGGGACCAACCTCCTGGTCAGTCCTGAAAAGAACATCGTCGTGGAAGCGGACGAATTCGACCGTTCCTTCCTGCAGCTGAACCCCACGGTGGCGGTGATTACCGCGATGGACGCCGATCACCTGGACATCTACGGCGACCTCGAGCACGTGCAGGAGGCCTACCGGCAGTTCGCCTCGCAGGTGGAAGGGACGCTCATCCTCAAATACGGACTCCCCATCACGCAGGACGACATCCGCGCCCACCTCTACACCTATCACCTGGACCAGGCGGAAGCGGATTTCCACGGTGAGAACCTCGTAGCCGGGCCCGACGGGCATTATCGCTTCGACCTGGTCTATCCCGGCGGCGTGATCGAGGACATCCGCGCCGGCATTCCCGGCTGGATCGGCGTGGAGAACAGCATCGCCGCGGCCGCCGTCTGCCTCTGCGAAGGCGTTACGCACGAGGGCATCCGCAAGTCCGTCGGCAGTTTTAGCGGCGTACGCAGAAGGCTGGACGAGCGCTTCTCGGCCCCCGGCCTGAATTACATCGACGATTATGCCCACCATCCCGCGGAACTCGCCGCAGCCATCAGTTCGCTGCGCAATGTATTCCCGGGCCGGAAACTCACGGGCATCTTCCAGCCGCACCTCTACACCCGCACGCGGGATTTCGCCCCTGAATTCGCTGCGGCGCTCAGCACCCTGGACAGCCTGATCCTGCTGGACATCTATCCCGCCCGCGAGGAGCCCATCCCCGGCGTGACTTCGGAAATGATCCTCAAGGACGTCACTTGCCCGGAGAAAGTGCTGATCCGCAAGGACGCGCTCCTGGATTACCTGAAGGACCGGCCCCTGGACGTGCTGGCGACCTTCGGCGCCGGCGACATCGACCGGCTCGTAGAACCGATAGCCGATATGCTTCGCGCTCGGAGTCCGCGGTAGAGCTCCTTCGGCTCCGCAATACGCAGGAGCTTAGTCGCCTCAGGGGCAGCTACCGCTCCCTTGACGCGCAAAGCAAAAAAAATGAAATGATATGAACAACGGATTGATGCGATATCTATTGGGCGCCGCCTTTGCAGCGGGCGTGGCCATCCTTACCGGCGCCGGCATCTCCGGATACAGCCGGAGCGTCGCCGATATGGGCTGCAACTCCCTGGAGGTCAGTTTCGAGGGTGGCGAGCCTTTCCTCAAGGCAGAGGAAGTACTGGACCTGCTGGAAACGGAATACGGTGTCTTTGTGGGGCAGCGTATCCAGGACATTCCCCTGAGCCGCATCGAGGCCATCCTGGACGAAAGCGGGCCCGTGAAGAAAAGCGAGGCCTGGATGAGCGGGGACGGGGTGCTGCACGTCTCCATTACGCAGCGCGACCCGGTCCTGCGCTTCAATGACGGCCGCAGCGGTTTCTATGTCGATGCGGACGGGGTCGTCTTTCCCCTGCATCCCAGCCACACCGCCGCCGTCCCCGTCGTCTTCGGACCGTGTCCGGAGGACGCCGACTGGCGCGGGAAGGTCCTTCGCACCTATGCTTTCCTTCAGAAAATGGAATGCGCCGCCGATTCCCTTTGCTGCACTTCGGGCGGCGAACTGACGCTCATCGGCACGCAGGGCGAGCGCATCCTGCTCGGGCAGCCGGAGAGCATCGAAAGGCAGTATCCGCTGCTGGAATGCTATTACAGCCGCATCGTGCCCGAAAGGGGCGCTTTCCGCTCCATCAATCTCAAATACGACAAGCAGATTATCTGCCGCCAGACAGACTGATTCCGAGTTCAACTGGAGATTCTGCGCAGAGCGGCAGCCAGAGGATGAGGCTGGGGCCGTCCCAGGCCTGGTGGATACCCGCCTTGAAATCCTCGTACGCCGCCCCGTTCACCGTAACGGCAGCAGGCAGGCATCCCTCTCCCCGTACGATAAGACAGAGGCCCTGCAGCGGCTTTTCCGCACTGGCTTCCACCTTCAGCGGGCCGGACAGGGCATTCAGGACATAGGCCCGCTCTTTCACCTCATAGGGCACTTCTTCCCCGTTGCAGCTCAGGCGCGGGGCGCGGAGCCAGGACTTCGCCAGCGGAAGCAGGGAGGCCGCATCGCCTTCCGTACAGCCGCAGAGCATCAGTTTCGTCATCTTGTTCCCTTCTATGCTGTGCGGCGCATTGTACTGGGTGGCCGTGTAGGTATGCGAAGGGGCATCGGCGACGCAGGCATAGCGGCCGATGACATAATCCTGCGCCACGGGCCAGTGGTTGCGCCAGGGGAAATCGGAATATTCGGACCATCTGCCCGCATAGCGGTGGATTTCAGGGCCGCTGTGACCCTTTTCGTTCAGGCCGGGGCCATCCTCCAGGATCAGGAAGGGATTCCAGCGGCTGCGCAGGTAAGTGACCTGGATATTGGCACCGTCCAGCGAAGGCTCATTCTGGCGCGGCTTTCCCTCGAAATTCCAGCCATATTCGGCACTGCGGCCGTCCATCGCGGCGACGGACATGATGCGCGAGGCTTCCAGCACATCCTCCGGGCACTGGGAGGGATGCAGGACCTGTAGACTCTGGCACCACTCGTACCACTTGTCCAGATGTGAACTCCAGACATCCATACGGCGTATGCCCACACCGTCCGGATAAAAGATATAGGTCTCCTCCGAGCAGTCGCCCCACTGGGTCTCCTCGCTCTGGTAGGGAATCTTCTGGTTCACGCCCACCGGCAGGTTGCGCCAGACCACTACGGTCCGCGCCGGCGTATTCTCGAGGATACGAACACTGGAGAAGTCCGCGTGCTTGTCGCTCATACTCTCCGGGCAACCCCAGCCCGTCACCTTCTGGCGCTCCACGAACTCGTTGCACATCCAGTTGCCCTTCTCGGTCACGAAGCAGGGCGCATAGGAAATACCCCGCCAGAAGACCACCTTCCAAGGGTGGTCCTCACCGAATCCCACCACCACGTCCGGCACTTCTCCGCGCCAGCGCGCATCGAAGGCCTCGTAGTACTTCAGCGGGATATACCAGGCGCCGAAGGCCAGTTTCTCCGGCCCGGACGGCAGTATGCGCTCCTCAAAGACAGGTGCGACCGGGCGCACGAACTTCTCTTTCAGGACACGGGCGTAAGCATGCCTGTCGGCATAGATATTCAGTTCATCCAGCGCCCCGTCCAGGGAACTGTAGATAGGTATTTTCTTGTTCTCAAAGAAACTCGGGGTACGCACCGGCGTACGGCCGATCCACAGGTCCCAGGCCTCCTGCTCCACCCAGGGCAGTTCCAGGGGCAGTTTCGCCACCTGGGTCCCGTCGATGGCGAGGAACAGTCCGCTTCCGGCACGGAACAGGGCCGTCAGGCGCGACCACTGCCGCAGCGGAAGGCCCGCGGGCGATTCGACGCTGACCCACTCCCCTGCCGAAGCCACGCTGAAATGCACCTTTCCCTGCGCATCCAGCCAAAGGGACCAGCCTCCGGGCGTTTCGTTATTCTGCCGGCAGGCCACCGGGCAGGGGCTCTTGGGGAAAGCCACCGGGCATACCCAGACATCCACCGTAAAATGCGTCGCCGGGGCCGGCACGTCGGCCGCAGGGACGACGATCCGGCTGTCGAAGCCGTCAAAAAAGGCCGCCTGGCCTTTTGCGCCGGCAACGGCTCCGTCGTCAAAAGAAAGGGAAAAAATTGCGGAAAGCGCCGCAAGGACGATACAGGATACAGCCATAATAGCGATGGTGCGGGTCATATGTGCCCGAACACACAAATATAGCAAAATATTTCCTTAAATCCATCTGAAAAACTATATTTGTCCTGTTATGGATAGACGAGATTTCATCAAAACCTCGCTGCTGGGCGGGGCAGCACTGTGCCTGACCGACTGGGAAAAAGCCTTTGCCATGGGACGCGACGACATCCAGGTCGGCAAAGCCTGGCAGGGCTGGAAAGAAGGCCAGTTCCAGATTCATTTCATCTATACTGGCGTCGCCGAATCGATGTTCCTCATCTTCCCGGACGGGACCACGATGCTGCTGGACTGCGGCGACTTCGACGCGCTCGCCCGGGGCGAAAAGGCCGTTCCCCTGCTGCCCAGTGCGCAACGGCACGCCGGCGAATGGATCGCACGCTACGTCACGCGGGTCAATCCGGCCGTCACGGACGTGGATTACATGCTGCTCACCCACTACCATAACGACCACGCCGGCAGCGACCGCTTCTACGCGGAAAAAATCATCCGGGACGGGGAAGAATACGCGCTCAGCGGCTTCTCGCAGGCGGCGGAGACGCTGAATTTCCGCAAAGCCATCGACCGCTGCTATCCGGATGCCGATGAGGTCCTGCAATATGCCGATGCCGAAACCGTCGGCCATATGCAACGCTTCTACCGCTATATGCAGCGGCACCGCGGGCTGGAGATCGAAAAGTTCCGCCTCGGGGCCAGCGACCAGATTGTCCAGTTGCACCATCCGTCGAAATACCCCCAGTTCCGCGTACGGAACATTTGCGGGGGCGGCTGCATCGCCGCCGAGGACGGCAGTATCACCGACCTTTTCGCAGCGCGGAAGGCCGCGGGCAAAGCGGTCAAGAGCGAAAATGCGATGTCCCTGGGCATGGTTTTCAGTTACGGGGACTTCCGCTTCTACACGGCCGGGGACTTCTCCGCCCGCTTCAAGGACCCTGACGGGACGCCGCGCTTCATCGAGGACGACATCGCCCGCGTCTGCGGCCCCGCCCACGTGGCCAAGGTCAACCATCACGGTCACAACTCGATGAGCCGTGCCCTGGTCTCCGCCCTGCGCAGCCGGGTCTGGGTCAGTTGCGTCTGGGACCAGTTGCACAACCTGCCGCCCTGTATGGAACTGCTTTCCGACCGCAGCCTCTACCCCAGCGACCGTATCATCTGCCCCACCATCATGCCGGCGGAACGCCGTGCCAAGGACGGCGACGCCGCCTGGATGAAAGACATAGCCCGCCCCTCGTATGAGGGCGGGCATGTCGTCGTAAACGTCGAGAAGGGCGGCGGACGCTACTCAGTTTCCTACCTTTCTGCGCAGGATGAGTCTATGACCGTCCGCAGCGTCCTTCATTTCAAGGTCTGATTACTTGATGACATAGTTGAACGATTGTGCGCTTTCATCGTAATTGACACCATAGAGGAGCGACATCGCATTACCTGAAGTAATCACCGTACCGTTCACGGAACCGGACACCTCCACAGGAGCGACGCTGGAGCCGATGCTGGCCTTGATCTGATTCTTTGCGAAACCGCCCACAAGCATACCGGCCTCGGATCCCCCAAGACAAGTAATCTTGCCGGAGAAGCTTCCGCCCTCGACGCTGGCTTCCTGCGATTCCTTGGAGGAATTGCCGACCCATCCGAAGAAACCACCGACATCCAATATGGCCGTTCCTTCGATATCGGCCGTGGAGGAACAGTTCTTAATGGTCTGGGCAAATCCCCAGTGATGACCGGCGATACCGCCGATTTCCGCGAAATCCTGTGCGCCTTCTATGGTAATCTTGCCGGTATTGGTACAATTCTCCATATAAGGAGTGACACCGACCAATCCGCCCACACGGACCTTGCCATTACCTTTCAAGATGATATCCCCGCTGTTGCGGCAATTGGACATGACGCCCCAGAGGCTCGCATTTTTACTGTCGTTTTCGCCATCGGGCCAGCCAACGATGCCACCCAGGTGTGCCCAGTCTTTAGCGGTGTTGACTTCCACGGTAATTTTACCGCTGTTCGTGCAATCGCTCACGCTGCATCCCCTGTTTTTACTGGGGGAATCATCGGACGGATTATTGAACGCGCCGAAAACGCCTCCCATACAGTGCTGATGGTTCTGACCGGTAAACGGTTCTCCGGTACTGGAAACCACCTTGATCACCAGTTCTCCGGAATTGGAGCAGTCTGACACTGCGCCATAATAGGTTCCTGCGACACCGCCGGTAAAGATTCGTGCGGGAGATGTCGACATCCCTTCCACCTTGCTTTCCGTCCAGGATATCTTGCCCTCGTTCTTGCACTTGTCCAGAGGGCCGATAGCCCAAGAAACCACACCGCCCAGTGCGGTGGACACTTTCTTGCTGTAGAACTCACCCTTTTCGATGTTTTCAGGGTCCAGAGGATCCCTGACCGGGCAGGCTCGCCTGGCGTGATAGCCACCGGAGAGGCTCAGGTCGCCATAATTCTCGCAGTTGGAAAGCGGGGTCAACGAATAGGATACGACGCCGGCCACACCCTGCGTGGTGAAGGCTCCATTGTCCTTAACTACCAGGGATATCTTACCATAGTTCTTGCAGCCTGAAATGACGACACCGGACTCTTCCTTGGGCGAAGAGACACCGATGAGCCCGGCCACCAGATTGCTGAACTTGTCGGTATGACTGATGGTACGGGTAACATCGGCCTTGTTGATGCAGTCCTTGACGACACCGTTGTTGCGGGCCACCAGGGCGCCGAAAATCAGGGTATCGGGCTCAAAGGAACAGGAAGCATCGATGACGATGTCCTTCAGCGTTCCGCTGTTGACCAGGAACAGCGGCTTGGTGGACACCAGATTCTTGATGGAATGGCCCTGCCCGTCCAGCACGCCGGAGAAGTTCTCCGCCGGGACCAGGGTAATCCCCGCCATATCGATGTCAGCTGCCAGGCGGGCCTCATCCAGGGACACTTCGGTCAACTTGGACAGCCACTCCGCAAGGGCGGCGCCGGTCTTTATGGTCACCTTGTTGTCTCCCTTCTGCTGTACCGTAAGGGTATTGGTAGTAGAAGTCAGTTCGGGGGCGAACACCACAGAGCCGACCCTGCCGTCCACATTTTCGTTGTCCGTCACGCTGATGGTCACGGTGACCGTACCGCTGCCCGAATCCGGAGATACGGTAATCCAGTCCGGGGCTTCGGAAGTCCAGGAACCGTCAGCATAGACCTTCATCGTCTGGCTTTCCGCGCCGACAGCCTCAAACTGCAAGGTTGCAGGGGCAACCCGCACAACCGTAGCCGGAGTATCGGTGCCGCCACCGCCGCCACCACCGCCGGGATTCTTTTCGCAGGCACCCAGCACTGCGAGAGACATGATCAGGAAAAAGAACTTTTTCATAAAGGAAGGATTAAAGGGTTGTTTATTTTTTATCCGTATAAGCGAAATCCGTCAGTACCGGATAATGGTCGGAAATATAGAAAATTCCATAATTCCTTTTATCAACGGTATAAGTCAGCGCCTTGAGCGGGCCGCTGAAGAAGATATGGTCGATCAGACCGCCGCTCTTCCCATAACCGTTATCCGTATTCATGTCCCGGGAACTGGATTTTTCCGCATCCAGCCGGGCATAGCCCAGCGGGAATTTGATCAGCATCTGCAACGCGTCGGTATCCGAATTCGTATTGAAGTCCCCGATCAGGAAGACGGGATCCTTGCATCCCGGGCCCAGGACTCCACCGATCATTCCGGGAATCCGGCTCAGGTGCAGGTTGCTTTCCATAATCCGCAGGTCCCCGGCATTGGGGCAGTTCTTGTTGTTCTGGAAATGCGTGTTGAACAGCCACACCGGCCGGCCGAGCTGTTCCTTGTCGGCCAGCTTGAGCCAGGAGGTAATCCAGGGATGCGTGGTATGCCAGGAGCCATAATCGTTGGACTTGTTCTTGACCGAGACCTGATCCGGCGTATCGCTGTGCCAGAAGGTCCCCTTGTCTGCCAGGTCGAAACGGGACTTCTTGTAGAGTATCGTCTTTGAAGTTTCGTCCGTGCTCGTTTTCAGGATATCCTTTCCCGTCTCGCGGCCGATGCCGTAAAGGCCGTACTCGTCCTTCACCTTGGAGAGGATATACTCCGCCTGCACCCGTTCCACCTCCTGCATTCCGATGATATCCGGCTTGCGGGTAAGGATGAACTTGCAGACCGCATCCTTCCGGTTGTCCCAGATATAGTCCCCGTCAGCGGGTTCGGGATAACGGATATTGAAGGTGCAGATCAAAAGGTCCGCCGTTTCGACCGGCGGGGTCGGCGTCGGATCGTCTCCCTTTTCCCCGCAAGCGCAGAATACGCCGAGGGAAAGGGCCAGGACCGCCGTCAGAAAGCATTTATTGGATGACATATACTTTTTCATCAACTGAGATTGATTAGTAGGAGAGTCCGTCGGGCCAGTTGGGATTCTGAAGCAGAGCGTGATTCATCACCCGCTCATTGGTCGGGATGGGATAGAGATAATCCCTTTCTGGATCCAGGGAAATCGTATAGGTAGGATTAGGATTCACATAACCCTTCGTGCCCTCCGTAAGGGTGATGTCAGTGCCGATCTTATAGACGAAAGTCGCGTCCGAAGAAGGCTTGGAACCGGTATAGAGGCAGATGTCCGCCTTGCCGTCCTTGTCCCAGTCATATTCGCCCGGGCCGGGGAAATACATACCGTACAGGCCCTGAAGGATACGTCCATAGGAAGCCCAGCGGAGAAGGTCAGCATAGCGCAGTCCTTCCATGGCCAGTTCCACCACCCGCTCGCGGCGGATTTCCAGAATCACCCCCTTGTTCTCCCCGGTCACATTGGGATAACCGGTAGCCTCGGAAGTCAGATAAGGATCCGGCGTACGGTTGGCAGCATTCATATCCAGATCAGGCATACCGGCGCGCCTGCGCAGCAGGTTCACGCTTTTGTCCAGGTCGGCCTGCTTGAGCGTTCCCAGTTCCGCCTTTGCCTCGGCGAAGATCAGGTACACCTCCGCGATACGGATGACCGGCATATCGTTGTAGGAATTGCTGCGGATGTTGTTCATCACCATATTGTCGGAAGGCATGACGAACTTATTGATGGAATAACCCGTCAGGGAAACGTCCATATCGCAGAAAGAAGCCCGGTTGGTCGTCAGTTTGGTATAACTGTAGCCGGGAATCCGGATGGTCTGGTGAAGCCGGGGATCCCTCCCCTTCACCTGCTCCTCAAAGGTCTTCGTGCTCCAGCCCTCCACGGAAGAATAGCGTTTCCCGTCGGCCATCAGGTAATGGTCGATGAAGCCGCGCGTAGGGCTGTTGCGGCCACAGACCGACAGCAGGGCCACACCGCTGGCATCGTGCGTACAGGTGAAACCGTAATCATAATCGATGGCCAGGATGTATTCCTTGGGATCCGCATCGTACTGGGCAAAGAGGTTCTGGTAGTCATAGTCCGGATGCCCCGTAGAATAGAGGGAATGCGGTCCCAGGTCAATCAGTTCTTCGGCAGCCTCGGCGGCCAATTGCAGATAATACTCCGGAGGATTGGCATCCACGGGCAGGGTCCAGAGCGTGATGTCCCCCGCGTGATACTTGCGGAAAGTGCCTTCAAACAGGCAGAAACGCGCCTTGAGGGCAAGCGCCGCCCATTTCGTAGCCCGGTAGGTCTTGCCGTTCGCGTACGAGGACGGAAGTCCGGCGATAGCCTCGTCGATATCCTCGATCATCCGCGCCATCACATAGTCGCGGTTGTCACGGGGATGATACAGGGCCTCCTTTTCGTCAGAGGCAAGTTCGTGGTCAATCCAGGGGACATCCCCGAAGCGCTGCACCTTGTCAAAATAGAACCAGGCCCGGAAGAACTTGCAGAGGGCATTATACTCCTTGACAGCCGCCTCGTCCTTGCAACGGTAGAGGTTTCCCAGGCAGGTATTGATTTTGCGCAGGGTTGTCCAGGACCAGCCGCCACCGGAGGCGGGGACGGTACGGAAGGAACTGTTCGTCAGCAGGTTACTGAGCCTCGTCGCGACCATGAGGTCACTCTGCTCATCGTAAGGGACATCGGGGAGGATGGAAGAATAGAACGAGTTGGTGAACAACTGGAGTTGCGTCGCCGTCTCGAAGTACGCCTCCTCGGTAATACTATCCAGCGGATATTTGTTCAGGGCATCATCGCAGGCAGCCAGAAACATCCAGGCAGCCAGGAGAGTGACTATGCGGTAAATCTTTTTCATATCTTCACAAAATTAGAACTGGATATCCACACCGAACATAAAACTTTTCTGCCAGGGATAGAAGGAGCGGCCGTAGCTTTCGGAATCGTCGTGCTCCATCGCTTCCGGATCCAGATAAGAGCAATGATCGAACAGCGGCGACCAGCAGGCCAGGTTCTCTCCGGTGAAATACACCCTGATCTTTTCGAGTTTGATCTTCCGGGTGAGGTTCTGGGGAATGGTATAACCTACCGTCACATTCTTGACACGCAGATAACGGCAGTTCTGCAGATAGCGGGTATTGGTCCTGTTCAGGGTACCGCCGCTGATTTCTGCGATATAACCGCGTGCCCGGGGGAAGTAGGCATCGGTATTGTTATAATCCCACACGTCCTTCAGGAAATCGCGACGCATAAAACTCTGCATCGGATTGGAATAGGGCCCCCAGAAGGGGAAGCACCAACGCGGAGGATACCAGTAATGGTCGCCGGTACCCTGGAAGAAGACGCTGGCGTCAAAACCGTACCAGTCCACGGAGAAAGTAGCACCGTATGACAGGCTGGGCAGGGAGTTACCGAGTATCCTGCGGTCACCCGGATCATCCACGGTATTCGCGCCGATGCCGATGGTACCGTCACCGTCCAGGTCCTCGTATTTGAGGTCACCTGCGCTCCAGCCATAGCCCATACCGGCGGTAACGTAACTGAGGTCCACTGCCTCCGCGTAGTCCATCGCCTCGATGTCATTCGCAAACAGCTTATCTGCCTTGAAGCCCCAGATTTCACCCAGGCGCTTGCCGACATAATAGTCGCTCAGCAACTTGTTGGGATTGTTATCGTACTTCGTGATGTAGGAGTCGTAGTTACTGAGGTTGAAAGAGACGCCGTAGCCGAACGGGCTGCCGGCCAGACGGAACTGGTCTTTCCAGCTGACGGACAGTTCATAGCCGCGGGTGCGCAGGTTGGCTGAATTCTGCTTCGGGGAGGACGCGCCGTACACTGCAGGCAGCGCTTCTCCCGACACCAGCATTCCCAGGGTGTTACGGATGTAGGCCTCTCCGGTAAACTGGAGGCGGTCCTTGAAAAATCCTGCGTCAAGGCCCAGGTTATACTGCTGCACGGTCTCCCAACTAAGGTCTCCGGCATTCGGGGCGGAGATGGAGGCAGAACGGGCCAGAGCTCCTTCCCCGAACATATAATCGGCATTATCCACCGAAATCTTACGGAGATAGGCGTAGTTGCTGACGACCTGGTTGCCCAGCGAACTGAACGAGAACCTGACTTTCAGGTTGTTCATCACATCCTTCGCCGGAGCGAAGAAGGGTTCCTCGCTGATGCGCCAGCCTGCGGAAGCCGAAGGGAAGAATCCCCAGCGATGTCCTCTGGCAAAGCGGGAAGAACCGTCATAACGGCCGGAGACTTCCAGCAGGTAGCGGCCTTTATAGTCGTAATTAAACCTCCCGAAGAAGCCCAGCAGGGCATACTCGCTCTGCCAGCCGTCAATGTATTGTTTGGACGAACCGTCCGCCGCGGTTCCCGCCAGCGAAAGGTCGCTGAGTTTATCGGAAATCAGGTTATAGGCAATGGCCTCCAGATACTGGCTGTATTGCGTTTCCCAGTTGCCGCCGAGCACGGCGGTGACGTGGTGTCCGTCAAAGTTATCCTCATAGGTGGCAAAGACATTGGCTGACATATAGGAGTAATTCCAGGTCTTTTCATCCAACTGGTTGGTCCCCACACCGTCCGACTTGGTGATGGGCTCTTCGTCAGGATACATCTTATACTGGAAACTCGTCATACGGGCGGTAGTATGGTCACGCCTTTTGCGGAAGGTAAAGTTACCGGTCAGCCTCAGCTGTTTGATCGGGGTAATGTTGATTTCCGTCGTATTGGCAAACTCATTCTTCCGTTCGATGTGCCGGTCCTTGTTCTCGCTGAACTTGATGTGCGCCGCATTCGCGACCGCATAACTGCTCGTAAAGTACTGCGAATAATAGACCCAGGAGCCATCCGGATTCTGGAACGGAAAAATCGGGAGGGCGTGGGCAGCGAGATGGGTAAAGGTACGGTCCACATTCGACATCGTAGTCGCAGGATAGTTATACTTCTGGTCGTAGTAGGAGGTATTGTTGGAGATGCTCATCCACTTGGTGACATTCGCCTCGAACCGGGCCCTGAGCTGATACTTGTCCAGATAATCGGGATTGATATTGATGATACCCTGCCTATGGTCCCACAGGCCGGAAATGAAGTATTTGAAATTCTTCCCGCCGCCGGTCACCGACAGGCTCTGCTGGTGCAAGGGGTTACGGTCCGTGAAGAGTTTGTGGTACCAGTCGTTGTTCCCATAGTACTTCCACTGTTTGACCCCGCCTACGGTCTCCTCCACCACCCAGGGACGGGCCGGATTCTCCGTTACGTCATTGACGCGGGCCAGCAGTTCGTTCATATCGTTGTCATTGTACTTGAGATACTTGTCCCCCGGATAACGCGCATCCCAGAACTTGTTGATGGTATAGACGCTCCAATAGCCCCGGGTTTCAAAGTCGGTACTGGTGGTCGGTTCCTGCCAGCCCCAGCGGCCGCTGTAGCGGATGGTGGCCTTCCCTTCCGCCGCAGAACCGGACTTGGTGGTCACGAGGATGACACCGAAGGCGGCACGGGCGCCATAGACGGCTGCAGCCGCACCGTCCTTGATGACGGAGATGCTTTCCACATCATTGGGGTTCACCCTGCTGAGGTCGCCCTCGGCTCCGTCGATCAAGACCATCGGGCTGGCGCCGTTGATGGAGGTATAGCCTCGGATGTTGATATCCGGAGCTTCGTTCATAACGGCCGACGAAGCGACGATGTTCAGGCCCGGGACGGCGCCCTGAAGCATACTGGTGACATTGGCGGCGGTACGGTTCTGCAGGTCATCGCCCTTCACCGCCGTGATGGCGCCGGTCAGGTTCACCTTCTTCTGGGTACCATAACCCACGACCACCGTCTCTTCGAGCATCAGGTTGTCGTTCTCAAGCACCAGGTCCACGGTCGCCCTGCCGGCAGGGACCTTCACAGAAGCGGAAGTATAACCCAGGCAGGAGACCTCCAATGTAACCTCATCGGTACTAACGCCGCCGAGGGTCCATTTACCGTCGATGTTGGTGACTGTCCCTCCTTTTGCGCCCTTAATCACGATACCGGCGCCGGGGATGCCCTCCCCTGTGGTATCGGTGACTCTTCCGGACAGCGTTCGCTGAGCCAGCGCCACCAGGCTGGCTGCTCCGAACAGGAACAGCGTTAAACCGATTTTTTGGAATGTATTCATAAATTGGGGGTTAATGACGATTAAAAATAAATGATGCCCTGGTCATCTTCCGACATGCCTTCCAGCCCCGGGGTGTCCGGCCCTTCCGTTTCACCCGTCTGCGGGACCATGTCCTGCGTGACGACCCCGGTGTGGACCATACCCTCCTTTGCCTCGCAGCCGGAAAACAGCAGCGCGAGGCTCAGGATAACGATGAGGGGCAGGGGTTTCATCATTGATAATCAAACACCAGTGTAGCCGTAATGGGCCAGTGGTCAGAAATGTATTGTACACTGGAATAAGTACGGTAGTCCGTCCCGAACGTACCTGCCTTTAGGCCATGCTTGCTGTTTTCGTAACAGTAACGGTAAAAAATATGGTCGAGGTTGGAACGGTTGCCGCTGCAAGTACCGCTGCTGTAGATGGTGGAAAAGCCGGAACAGCTCGTATCGAAACCGTTATAACTCGTCGGGTAGGACGTCTTGCTGGTCTTGCCGTCCTGATTGCGGGCAAAATAGTAGTTGGACCATCGGCTGTCCCCTTTCTCCGGATTGCAGATGTCGGTCGCGGACTCATTGAGGTCTCCGGTCACGATCATCGGCAGGTGCTCGGAATTAATCGCTTCCAGCTGGTCATACAGAACGACGGCCTCAGCAAGGCGGGCGGCATAGGCCTCATCCGTATAATGGGCCGTAAAGTGGGTATTGACGAAATAGAACACATAGCCGTTCTCCTTCCAGCGGAACTTGATCCACGAGCAGCAGTGACCGTCATCGGAACCCACTGACGAGGGATTGTTCGAAAGCCAGAAGGTTCCCTTGTCGATAATGTCGAACTTGCTCGTCTTGTAGAAGATGGCATTGGAGGAGTCTGTGTTATAATCTTTCTTGTTCCACCAGGAACCGCTGGAACCGCTGGATTCCTTACCATAATCTTCGCCCAGGCCGTAGGCCGCATAACCGGAAGTATTGTCAAGGATATTCACCCGCTGACGGTATTCGCACTCCTGGGTACCGATGATATCGGGACTCATCTCATTGAAGAAGGCATAGATGCCCGGTTTGCGGACACTCCAGTAATGGCTGCTGTCCCAGCCGCTGTTGTCGTCATTCTTCTGACAGGCGACATTGAAGGACCAGACCGTCAGTTCCGGACGGGTGCTCAGGCTGGGCGGCGGCATCAATCCGGACAGGGTGGTAATCTGGGAACGGGTGATGGTAAAGGGCGTGCTCACCGATTTGGTGGCATAGTTCCCGTTCTCCATATTGGCCCGGATAGTCATCCCGTCATACTCCCCTGCCGGCAGCACGAAGTAGAACTCCAGGGGCACCGTTTCGTCCAGTTCCAGATTCGGGGGACAGTTCATTGTCACCTTCCGGTTCTCCGCGGAACTGCCCGTCATGGTCAGGGTATTCCCCCCGCGGGCCACGTTTCCCGGTCCGCTGACGCTGGAAGCAAAAAGAAGTTCCAGGCTGCTCACGTCAATGGTTCCGGTCAGACGGAGCCGAAGTACGCCGCAGAGGTTCTTCATCGAGAAGGCGGAGATGTCATTGGAGGTGGCAGAAAGCATGGGATTGGAGCCGGGGGCGAAAGTCCCCTCGGTATATTCCACTTCAGCAGGCAGGGTAAAGGTGAAGGTACTCGCGCCGTTGTAGGTCGCGCTAGGCGGATAAACGGCAAAGAACGTGTCTCCGGCCGGAATCGGCCCATAGAAATTGCCGACGGAAGTGCCTTCCCCGCTGCTCAGGACAAATGTTTTGCCACTGGCGTCCGAGGTAGAGAACACCTTCATCTTGTCTCCGCGGCACCAAATGACGCTGTTTCCGTCAAGGGCTGTCTTGGAAGTCTCCTCTCCGTACACCGTAATCTCGGCATACTCCGCTACCTGGGCCTCCTCCTTGCTACAGGAAAAGAGCAGGGCAAGGAGAGCAGGCGCAAGGAATTTAACGCTAATTTTCATCTTCTTGTGTTTTAAAAATGTGTGCGCACACACAATTGCAAATATAGAATATTTGCCTGAATTATCAAAATAATTTTAACGGGGTATTTTAACAAACTCCCGGCAGGGATCGGACCTGCCGGGAGCCTGAAAAAAAGCGCTAAAACTTCCCTACTCGATGCCTGACACAGCCGGAGTGGACAGGACAAAGTTAAAGTCAACCTTGGAAGCGTCGCTGGTGCCGCTGGTAGCATCGTAAAGGGAACTTGAAGCTCCCATCAGCCACTTGCAGGCCTTCGCTGTCGTAGTGATTGTTTCGCTGCTGCCCGGCACATCCGCGAACTCAATGCGGCAATTGTTGACAATCAGAATCGGATTCGACGCGGTACCGAAGACCAATTTATAAGAAGTACTGCTGGTACTGAAGGTCTTGCCGGCGATGAGCGCCGTCCAGTCGGAACAATTATCAGCATTCGTCTTGTTACTGATCGTACAAGCCACCACACAGTCCGTGACATTGTCGGTCACGTCACTGGTAGGAGCTTCAACACGGCCGAACAGACCAGCCATATAATAGTCTTTTTTCTGATAACTGGTCACCGTAGAACTCGGCGTATTGCCGGAACCACCAGAATAGAAATTACCGCTGGTGATCAGGCCGGTACTCGTGCACCCACGCACCTCCGTGTCAGAGGGGTAGAATCTCGCAAGGATACCGCCTGTGATGGACGAGCCCGTCGTGTTATATGGACCAAGGTATCCGTTGTTCGTGCAGTTCAGCACCCTCGTGGGCTTATAGCTACTACTATAGCCTCCGCAGATGCCACCGATATAGGTTGTAAGATTGCCAGCCCAGGTGAAGATATATCCGTTGTTGGTGCAATTGAGTATGCTTCCCTTGGAGTTTCCGCAGATACCGCCTGCATTGAAGTCCTTCTTCACATTCTGCCCGGACGGGTCGCTTACCAAGCGGCCGTTGTTGATGCTGTATTCCACGGTACCGCTCGATGTCATATAGCCGACTATGCCACCGAACCAGGTCTCATGATCATGCTTTTTGTAGTGGAAAATTTCGCCGCTGTTGGTATTGGGGGTGCCATCCTCCGCTTGGGTCAAAACCAGATTCGAAGAAGTCCCCGCACCCAGGATTCCTCCCATCGAAAGGTCGGAATTGACCACGGCATTGTCGTAAACCTTGCCTGTGTTCGAACAGCCCCGCACCGTACACTTATAGATGATAGTACCTATAACTCCTCCATAAGCCTGACGGTGATCGCTGACTGTTTCAGCTCCGAGACAGATCTGGCCTTCGTTGAAACATTTGTCAATATAGTTGTTGGTGTTGTTGTTCTTACCGAACCTGCCGAGAACGCCACCGACGGCGACGGCCTTGTCCCAGTTGTTGGTCCCGCTCGTCACGGATGCCGCGGCGTTGGTGACGTTGGCGTGGTTGCTGCATTCCTCCATTCTGAAAGATTGGCAGGTAGCCTTGCCCATAATGCCACCGATGCAGGAAACACCCACGCAGTTGTTGGTCACGACACCATAGTTCTCGCAGCCCGAAACGGTGAGCCCTTGGGAATCGTTCCAGCCCACAACGCCACCCATCGCAGAATCCTGCGTGGTCGCGCAAGTCGAGTTGTCGGTAACGGGAGCCCGGTTGACGCAGTTCTCCAAAGTCACGTTCTCATTGGTCATACCGACGATTCCTCCAAACGCATGCTTGGTAGTAACGGCAGAGGATACGGAAACGGGAACGAAGTTCGTAACGTTCTGAATCGTGCTGTTACGGTGAGCATAGCCCACAATACCCGCATACAGCCAAGCATCGGAGCTTGACTTTGTCATGGTTATAGAACTCGAGCCGTCGGCCGTGGTGCCGTTAGAAGAGCCAAAGACAGTATTCTTAAGGACCGCCGCATATCCATTCGATGACCCGAGGGTACTGATGAACCCAAGCCTGTTACTGGAAGCATCCTCTACGGTGAAATTATAAATCTTATGGTTCTGTCCATTGAAAATGCCTACAAATTCCGAAACCGGCGTCCAGGCATATCCGCCCAGATTGATATCCGCACCGAGTTTCACCTCATCGCCTTCACCATAAGCCCCGGCCTCTGCCAGGCGGCGCCACATCTTGAGCTGGGCGGCCGTCATAATGGTCGAAGGGCACCAGGTACTCTTATTGTCAATCTCACCCAGGTTGGCACCGCCATTCCGTTCATAAGTCACGGACTCGGATGTATTCAGCATCGTCTTGCTGCCGTCTTCGAGGGTCAGGATCAATCTGTATCCGGCCGTGAATGCCTTAGGCCAGATAACCATAAAATAATCCCCGGCGGGGAAAGCCGCAGGATCCTCCCCGTCCTTGCAGACCAGAGTCACCTGTACTCCTTCAGCACTGGAATAATCCATCCGCGGAGCACCTTCCCCAGCGTAGATGAAATGGCTGGTACCGCAGATCACCTCGCTGTTGTTCCCCTTGAGTTGGACAGAGACTACATCGCTGCGGGTCAGGGAAACCTTGACGACGGCGAACTGATTCTGGAAATAAAAGGAACCGGTACCGGAATCCTCCGCCGTAGAGACCAGGGCGTCGGAAGACACGCAACGGCCCAGCTGGACCGTCTGGGTTCCGGGAATCTTGACACCAATCCAGGATTCCGCCGGCTTATAATTATTGACGACCCCATAAGGCGCAACGGCTAAATAATTTGACACTTCCGCGGCAGAGCCGGAGAAAGACGCAGTCTGCTTGCCCTCGGAACCGGGGGCGATGTCAAATTGGTTTTTGGATGTTCCATCAAAGACGGCAATGGCGTCCCCGTCGTTCCAAACAAAAGAAGAGCCGCTGATATTGGCCTTGGAATCTTCCGCTGCGGCGGTAAAGGTCATAGGAACCTTAACCGTCTCACCCCCATCGATGGGGTCAGTATCCGGAGCAAGCTCCTTGTTACAGGAAAGGATGGCAAAGGAAGCAAGGCCCAGCGCAAGAATGGAAAAATACTTTTTCATAGCTGTAATCTGGTTAAGGTTAATCTTCCGCATCCCATACGGGTGCACCATCTAAATCCGTCAGGTCCTCTCTGCCGGACCCGAAAGAATCGCACAAGACACGCTTGAACGATGCTTCAATTGGAAAAGCGTTCGGGGCGGAATACTTTCCCCTCTCACTGAGATGAAGTCTGATTTTATTCATATAATATATATTAAGTTATTATCGTCGATTCCCTTTTTCCGTAAATGTGTGCGCACACACTTATCCATATAATCTTGTCGCAATATTACGACATATTTTTTAAACCGCCAAATTTTTTGGATTTTCAGACCTCGTCGTGCCAGTAAGGCAGGCTCTCGCGAAAGACGATATCGATGGGAAGATACTCCCGTAAGGTCTTGTCCGGAGCACCGTAGAGAAGGAAATGCAGGATGGATTCCACGGAATAGAAGCCCTGCCTCTCCGGATGCTGGTTGATCAGGAAATCCAGGGTCCCCTCCTCCACGCAGCGGGCATTGCCCTCGGTCACGTCAAAACCGCCCACCACCAGGTTTCCCTTTCCGCCGGAAAGCGCATCGGAAATCAGATACCCTGCCGAGATGACCACGGCTACGCCGCCGACGCCCGGATGCCCCGCCAGGAAAGCACGGATATCGGCATGGCTCTTGACCGGATTATCTATGGAGAAGTAGCCCTCCACGACATCCCGGTTCCGCTTTCCTTCGCTGAAGAAGGACTTGAAAGACGCCATCCGGACAGCCGAGTTATTGGACATCTGCGTACCGATACGCCGGGGCAGGAGCAGGGCCAGTTTCCTTCCGGAGGGCGTGAGTCCGTCCATCAGGTGAGCAAGGAGCCGGCCGCAGGCCTCCTGGTCTGCAAGATAGGCGGCTACCGGATGAGTCTCCGCCACTTTACCGTCCAGGAACACATAGGGAATCTCCCTGGAATCCAGCACGTTGCAGAGTTCCCGGGTCTCGTCCACAAAGGTGGTACCCAGGATGACGGCCGAGCAGCTCAGGGAAGCCACGGTATGGAAGGCATCCCGGCAGGAAAGGGAGTTAAACTGGTCGAAGAACACGAACTTGCTCTTGATGGAGATGTCTCCATATTCCACAAAGGCTTTTTCCACACCCTTGCGCACCAGGTCCCAGTACTCGCCCTTCTCAGAAAAGGGAATCGCCACCACGATCTTGAACGATTTCCGGGTCTTCTTGAAGGCCACAGCAGAAGTGTGCAGATTGTAATTGTAAGACTGTGATTCCAACACGGACTGGACAGCAGCCAGCGCCTCCGGAGAGACCTTTCCACGGTTGTGCAAGACACGGTCAACCGTCCCCGCCGACACGCCTGACAGGGCTGCAATCTGCTTTATGGTAAGTTGTCCGGGCATACGCTCAAAATTCCGCACAATATACGGATTTTTTTTCATACCTTTGTTAGCTGTCCACGGACTATTTTCACTAACTATATGCAGGAAAGATACATAACCGCCATCGACTTGGGTTCGAGCAAGATCGCTTTGAGTGTAGCCAAGCTCTCCGGACGCGACATCCAGGTCATCTATTACGACGAATGCCCCTCCGACGGCATCCGCTACGGAAGCGTTTTCAATCCCAAGAAAGCGTCGATTCCCGTCGGCGAAGCCATCCGCAAGGCCGAGGATGAACTCGGCATCCGCATCCGCCAGGTAGTAACGGGACTCCCCCGCTACCGCGTGCGCCAGGAGATGAGCCCGGCCAAGGCGATGCGGCCCAACCCGGAAAGCTGCATCACGCGCGAGGAAATCGAGGCCATCAAGAATGCGGCCATCGACACCTATCCCATCGAGGACGAGACCCGCGAGGTGCTCTACGGCGCCATCAACCAGTCCTTCTCTACCGAGGACCTTATCCAGGCCTGCGAGGAGGACGTCATCGGCTGCACCGGCGACTTCGTGGAAGGCAATTTCAAACTCTATGTCGGGGACAGGCGGCCTTTGTCGAACCTGGAAAAACTCTTCGCCGAGCTGGACGTCACCCTGGCCGGCCGCTACTTCATGCCGGAAGTGACCGCGGACGCGGTACTGACCGAGGAGCAGAAGGAGAACGGCGTAGCCCTCATAGAAATCGGCGGCGGCGTCACTTCCCTGACCATCTATGCGGACAATATCCTGCGCCATTTCAGTTCCCTGCCCTTCGGCGGAAAGAGCGTGACCGCGGACATCAAGGCCGAGAGCGGCTTTCGCGAGAAACTCTGCGAGAACATCAAACTCGCCTTCGGCAACTGTCAGCCCGACCGCCTGGCCAATATGGCGGAAAAGGTCATCCAGGTCAACAACAACGAGACCGGCAGTTCCCGCCAGCTCAAGGTATATGACCTCGCCGAGATTGTCGGCGCCCGTATGGAGGAAATTATGGATGCGGTGCTCTGGCAGATCGAGGAGAGCGGTTATGCCGACCGCCTGCGCACCGGCATCGTGCTGACCGGCGGCGGCGCGGACCTGACCGGGCTGGTGCCGATGATGCGCGAACGCTCGGGCCGCTATGTCGAACTGGGCTTCCCGCGCCGGCATTTCTTCTCGGCGAGCGGCTTCCCTTCGATGCTGCAGACCGGAGCCGTCGCTTCGGCGGGCCTGCTGCTGCGTGCTGCGGCCGATCCTTACCTCAACTGCATCGAGATGCCGCCCGTCCAGGAAAAACCCTTCGAAGAAGAAGCGGAAGAAGAACCCACGCTGGTCCTGACCGCCCCCACGGATGAACCGGTCAAACCCAAACCCGCCAAGCCGAAGCCCGCCAGGCCGAAGGCGGATAAGGCGGAGCAAAAGCCCAATCTCATCTGGGGCAGCATCAAGCGGCTGACCGGCACGCTCTTCGACGGCATAGGTGGAACTTTTGAAGAAATCAACTGATATGAACGATATCCTCATTCCCGCCGACTGGGTGGTTTCCGACGAGATTATCAAGGTGGTCGGCATCGGCGGCGGCGGCTGCAACGCCGTCAACTATATGTACACGCAGAAGATCCAGGGCTGCAGTTTCGTCGTCTGCAACACTGATTCCCAGGCCCTGCAGGGCAGTCCCGTCCCGGCCAAACTGCAGATGGGTAAGGGACTGGGCGCGGGCTGCGACCCCGTCAAGGGACGCAACGCCGCCCTCGAGAGCCAGGACGAGATCGACAAGATGATCCTTGGGCCCGAGACCAAGATGCTCTTCATCACCGCCGGTATGGGCGGCGGCACCGGTACCGGCGCTACGCCCGTCATCGCCAAACTGGCCAAGGACAAGGGCATCCTGACCGTCGCCGTCGTGACGATGCCCTTCCTCCACGAGGGCAACGAGACGCGCGCCAGGGCCATCGACGGCATCCACGAGCTGGAGCGCCTGGTGGACAGCCTGCTGATCATCAACAACGAAAAACTCTACGAGTTCTTCGGCGACGCCTTCATCCAGGACGCCTTCCCGCAGGCGGACGAAGTACTTGCGACCGCCGTGCGCGGCATCGTGGAAATCATCAAGAAGCCGGGCTTCATCAATGTGGACTTCGAGGATGTCAAGACGATGATGCGCAGCAGCGGCATGGCCCTGATGGGACGCGGCAAGGGCAGCGGCCCCAACCGTATCGACGACGCCATCCGCGAGGCCTTCCAGTCTCCCCTGCTGAACGATTTCGACCTCAAGTCGGCGCGCAACGTGCTCATCAATATCACGGCAGGCAACAACGAGAACGGCCTGAAGATGCGCGACCTCGAACTCATCAACCAGAAAATCAACGAGTTCACCGGCGGCGCAAACAACTTCAAGCGCGGTCTCATCTGGGATGACAACCCCGAAGGGGACGCCATCTACATCACCGCCATCGCCACGGGTTTCCGCTTCAACGACCTCATCGGTCCGGACGTAAACCTGGGCAAATACATCATGATCGACCAGGATTTCGAATACGACCGCTTCGAGAACATCTCCGAGGATGGCATCTCCCTCCACGAGACCTCCCGCATCGAAATCGACGGCACCGACACCTCCCGCCGCTTCCGCTACGACGCGGACGAGATGCCGGGACTGCTCTGGGCTGTCGAACAGGGCAATATCACGGAATTCGAGAATACGCCGGCTTTGCGCCGAAAGAGAACGAAATAAGCATGAAAACCCGCGTACGCTTTGCGCCCTCCCCCACCGGCCCGCTGCATATGGGCGGTGTGCGCACGGCCCTTTACAATTATCTCTACGCCAAGCGCAGGGGCGGCGATTTCATCCTGCGCATCGAGGATACGGATTCGCACCGCTTCGTGCCCGGCGCCGAGCAGTACATCATCGAATCGCTGCGCTGGTGCGGCATCGTGCCCGATGAGGGCGTAGGCATCGGCGGTCCGCATGCTCCCTACCGCCAGTCGGAACGGCGCGAAATCTATCGGCAGTATGCCGAGCAGCTCGTCGCTTCGGGCCATGCCTATTATGCTTTCGACAGTGCCGAATCGCTGGAGCAGGCGCGCGCACAGGCGGAAGCCTCCGGGCAGACCTTCATCTACAATAGCGCGACCCGCAGCGCGATGTGCAATTCCCTGACGCTCAGCGCAGAGGAAACGGAACGTCTGCTGCGCGAGACCGATACCTGGACCATCCGCTTCAAGATGCCGCTGGGACGCACCGTGCAGATGGACGACCTGATTCGCGGACACGTGGAAATCAACAGCGACACGCTGGACGACAAGGTGCTCTGGAAGCGGGCCGACAGCCTGCCGACCTACCATCTCGCCAATATCGTGGACGATCACCTGATGGAAATCACCGAGGTCATCCGCGGCGAGGAGTGGCTGCCGTCGCTCCCCCTGCATTACCTGCTCTATGAAGCCTTCGGCTGGCAGGACTCGATGCCCCGCTTTGCGCATCTGCCCCTGCTGCTCAAGCCCGTGGGCAACGGAAAACTGAGCAAGCGCGACGGTGACAAGATGGGCTTCCCGGTCTTCCCGCTGCGCTGGGTCAGCCCCACCGGCGAAGTCAGCCGCGGCTACCGCGAGGACGGCTATTTCCCCGAGGCCTTCGTGAATATGCTGGCGCTGCTGGGCTGGAATCCCGGCACGGAGCAGGAACTTTTCTCGATGGAAGAACTGGTCGAAGCCTTCTCCCTGGAGAAGGTCAGCAAGAGCGGCGCGAAGTTCAATCCGGAGAAGGCGAAGTGGTTCAACCGCGAATACCTGCGCGGGAAGGACGATGCCGAGCTTGCCGAAGCGTTCCTGCCGCTGCTGGAAGCGCAGGGCGTCCGGGCCGACAAGGCCTTTGTGGTCAAGGTAGTCGCTCTCATCAAGGAGCGGGCGACCTTCGTGTCGGATTTCTGGGACATCGCCTGGTATCTCTTCAAGGCCCCGACGGAGTACGATCCCAAGGACGCCGCGAAGTTCTGGAAGGACGAGAATCCTGCCCGCGTGCAGGAACTGGCCGCGTTCGTACGCGACTTTGACGGAGCGTTCGAGCGGGATGTCATCGGACCGGCGCTCGAAGAGTATATCCGCAGCCGGGAGTGGCCGATGGGCAAGGTGATGAATGCCTTGCGGCTGGCGCTGACCGGAAGCGGGAGCGGGCTCGGTATCGCCGATGTCGCCGCTTTGATCGGTAAGGAAGAATTTTTGGCACGAGTGGATCGTTGTTGCAAATATGCATAAAATCGGACTATGCGCAGACCACGCCGGGTATGAAATGAAGGACCGGCTGAAGGCCTATCTGAAGAAGAAGGGCTATGAGGTGGTGGATTTCGGTACGGACGGGCCGCAGAGTATGGATTATCCGGACGTGGCGCATCCGCTGGCCCAGGCCGTTGAGCGTGGGGCCGTAGACGCCGGAATAGCGTTCTGTGGAAGCGGTGAGGGTATGGCGATGACGCTGAACAAGCATCAGGGCATCCGTGCCGGTCTGGCCTGGTCGCCGCAGATCGCCGCGCTGACCCGTCAGCACAACGATGCAAATGTGCTGGTGATGCCCGCGCGCTTCATTTCCTGGCGCATGGTCACGCTCATCACTTCGGCCTGGCTTTCCACGCCTTTCGAGGGCGGACGGCATCAGCGCCGTATCGACAAAATCCCCGTACAGGGATGAGTGTCTGCATCGCGCAGAAGGGCTGTCCCCTGTCCCATCGGCTCGAGGATTACCCCGAGGGGCTGATTCTGCCCCTGGACAAGCCCTGGCGCTGGACCTCGGCGGACCTGGTGCGCAAGGTCAAGTTCGCCGTCTTCAAGCATTTCGGCAGCAAGCATATCAAGGTCGGGCACGCGGGGACGCTGGATCCGCTGGCGACGGGCGTGCTGCTTATCTGCGTCGGGAAAGCCACCAAGCAGGCCGATGCGCTGCAGGCGCACGAGAAAGAATATGTCGCCGGAGTGACTTTCGGGGCGACGACCCCTTCCTACGACCGGGAAAAGGAGATCGATGCCTTTTACCCGCTTGAGGGCCTGGACGCCGATGCCGTCGAAGCGGTATTCCCGCAATTTCTGGGCGACCAGATGCAGGTAGCGCCGCTTTTCAGCGCGAAGTCCGTCGATGGCGTACGCGCCTACGAAACCGCCCGGAAAATGCTTCGGGAGGGCCTTTCCGTCGAGGGAAGCGATATCCTGAAGGCATCGCCCGTTCATATTTCCGCGTTGGAATTGCTGGATTTCTGCGACGGTGTTCCGGGCGACGCGGCTAGCGGGACTGAGGCGACCCAGCGAATCAACGTAGCGGAACTGCCCGCAGAAGGCCTCCGGACCGCGATGATCCGGGTGCAATGCAGCAAGGGCACCTATATCCGCGCCCTCGCCCGCGATCTTGGCGAGGCCCTCGGCAACGGGGCTTTCCTGAGCTCCCTGCGCCGTACCCGCAGCGGGGCCTTCCGCGTGGAAGACTGCCTGACGCTGGAAGAGGTTCTGGAAATTCTGTAATAATCCTTTATTTATATTGATATTATGACATTTGCCATGATTATCCAGCTGCTGATCGTTCTTGCCGCACTCTATGTGGGCTCGCGTTACGGCAGCCTGGCCCTCGGGGCCATTTCCGGCATCGGTCTGGCCATCCTGGTCTTCGGCTTCGGCCTCAAGCCCGGCACGCCGCCGACGGATGTGATTTACATCATCATCGCCGCAGTGACCTGTGCGGGAACCCTGCAGGCCTCCGGCGGTATGGACTGGATGATCCAGATTGCGGAGAGGCTGCTGCGCCGGCATCCGGAGCGCATTACCTTCCTGGCGCCGCTGGTCACCTTCTTCCTGACGGTGCTGGTGGGCACGGGACACGTCGTCTATACGATTATGCCCATTATCTGCGATATCGCACTGACCAAGGGCATCCGTCCCGAGCGTCCCTGCGCCGTCGCCTCCATCGCCTCGCAGGTGGGCATCACCTGCTCGCCCATCGCCGCGGCCGTGGTGGCCTTCGTCACCATCTCCAATGCCAACGGCTATATGGTGGCCATCCCGCAGGTGCTGATGGTTACGATTCCCGCCTGCCTGATGGGTCTGATGTGTGCGGCTGCCGCTTCCTACCACCGGGGCAAGGACCTGGACAAAGACCCCAAGTTCCAGGCCCGTCTCAAGGATAAGGAGGCCTATGAATTTATGTTCGGCCGTACCGCCACCACCCTGGACAAGGAGGTGAGCCGCAAGGGTAAGGCTTCCGTATTCGTATTTCTCGGCGCGCTTCTCGTCATTATCTGCTTCGCGTTCACGCAGATGATCAAGACCGGTGACGGGCGTCCGCTTTGCGAAGCCCTGGGCATCCCCAAGATGAATATCGTGATTCAGATCATCATGCTGACGGCGGCAGCCCTGAACATTATGTTCTGTGATGCGAAGCCGCGTGCGGCGGTCTCCGGGCCTGTATGGCAGAGCGGTATGATTGCCGTGGTGGCCATCTACGGCATCGCCTGGCTGGCGGACACCTACTTTGCCAATTATATGGACATCATGAAGGCTTCCCTCGGGGAAATCGTGGCGGAGGCACCGTGGGCCATCGCCTTCGTCTTTTTCCTCGTCTCCGTGCTGATCAATTCGCAGGGCGCCGTGGTGGTGGCGATGCTGCCGCTGGCCTATTCCCTGGGGATCGCCGGGCCGGTACTGCTGGGCGTGATGCCCAGCGTTTACGGTTATTTCTTCATCCCGAACTATCCTTCGGACATTGCTACGGTCAACTTCGACCGCTCCCGTACGACGGTGATCGGCAAATACCTGCTCAACCACTCGTTCATGATGCCGGGACTGATCAGCGTCGGCGTATCCACCGTCGTCGGCTACTTGATCTGCAACGTCCTCTTCCCCGGCTACTTCACTTCCTTCATGCAATAAGGAAGGGACTTCCCATTTAAGAAAATACCGTTAAAAATGAAATCCCAGGGCCCCGAGGACCCTGGGATTTTCATATTCAGGCCGTTTTGTGAAATGCCGGGGCCCCGCGGCTACTCAGGCATAAAGCCCAGGGCGTAGAGGTTGATGTTGGCCTCTGCGTAGAAGTACACGACCGCAGCTTCCGTGATGCCTTCCAACTGCGCCGCCGTAACCGTGTAGGTCATGGCCTCGGCACCGGAGGAAGTCGGCGTGAAGTCGTTCCAGAGCGTGGTCACTTTCTTGCCGTCCGCGGTGGTAGTCACCAGGATGACGGCCCCCTTGCGGTCAGCGGCAGAGGAACTGCCGGAGATCAACTTGTGGGTAATCACGCCGGGCTTCGTAATCTTGAAGGAAGCGTAACGCTTGGTCGGGATGCCGTCCTCACCGAGGGTGGAAGCACCGTTGAACTTGACGCGCTTTCCGCTGGGATCAAAATTCATGGCAGCCCCGGAAGCACCGCAGTAGGTAACCTTGTCGATGACCTTTGCCTCTTCAAAGGCTCCGGCGGGGAACTTCTCCGCGTTGGTGAAGTCGGCGCTGTAAGCTTCATTGATGGCGTCGGGATCATCGATCGGAGAAGGAGGGGTATCCCCTCCGTCCGAAGGCGTCCAGGTGATGGAATACAGGTTGATGCCGCTGTTGGTCGAGTAGATGTTGATGATATCACCCGCGCCGGAGGCCACTTCCCAACTCAGATCCGCAGGATCGCCGGCCTTGCCGGGCGCGTTCTGCGAAGAGATCAGGCTGCCGCCGATGGCCACGCCCAGGGGACGCTCCCCATCCCCGCTGGAACGGGCGGAAATCACCAGGGTACCGGCACCGCCCGCGATGAACTGCAGGGAGGTCTTGACGCCGGGATTCCCGGTTCCACCGAGTTGGATGCGCGGTTTCGGGTCCGTATCGGCATTGTCGATGCCGAATTTGAACTTACCGCCGCCGCAGAGCAGGTTCAGGTTGCCATAGACCACGTCTTTGGTAATCTCCGTACCGTTGCCGAACTTGTTGACGCCGCGCTGCATATAGTCCTTGTCCCAGACGGTGGGCGTCGTCTTGCTGACGGGCTTGAGCGTCTCATTGATGACAAACGAGGCGGAAGCCAGCTCAGAAGGCTGACGCACGAGATCGGTCTCCGCGGGAAGGGCCCTGACGCCGATCGAGTAATTGTCTGCGGCATACTTGGAAAGGTCAATGCTATAAGAAGTTTCCGTGGTGGACCAGGTATTGCCGATAAAGAGCAGCTCATAACTGCCCGCCTTGGGCACAGCATCCCAGGAAACGACCAGGGGCGTAGCGGAACCTTCGACGAACTCGGTCGCGCTGAGCGTCAGGACCGGCGTAGCCAGTTGGGAATCGCCGGGATCGATGTCATCGGTCCACTGCAGTCCGCTCAGGACGATGGGAGCGGTGGCATAGAGGTAAATCATAGTCTCGCTGCCCTCGACGATGTCCGGGAAGGTGATCATCTCGTTCTGCGCACCGACGGGGACACCCGCCTTGACGCTGCCGTTCATATTGACGACCAGCATGGCGAGCTGATCCTCCTGCGCCGCCGTGGAAACCACGACTGCACCGGGACGGTCCACCTTGATGCTGATACCGCCGTCCGCCGGACAGCCTGCGGCCATCGTCGGGGCAGAGGTGAAGCGGAATCCTTCCGGGGTAAACTCGATGGGGTTGGCGGCCACATAGAAGCGGATGCCGTCACGCACCATATCCTTGTTCGCCGCCTTCTTGAAGTACTTGGGATCCGTGAGGTTCCAGGTCTTGATGGGAACGGTCACATCCTGCGTCAGGTCTTCGGGCTCTTCCTTGTAAGGCTCGAGCCAGCGGGGATCGCCGGCCTGCGCCGCAGTGACCGCCGTGGAGATGACGTAGAAGAGACTGCTTTCGCTGTCCATGCAGGGATCTTCGGAAAGCAGGGCACCGCCGCCGGCGACACACTTCTCCAGACCGAGGGTCTCCGCACTGCTGACGATGTGCGAGAAGAAGCTGTCGTCGCAGTTATAGTACCAGTTCTTTGCAATTTCCGTGGGCAGTTTGTCCGCGGAGTTGGTACCGATCAGCGTGCAGCGCTTCGTGGCTGCGCCCTGGTCGCCGTAGCGCATGTTCAGGAAGACATTCTTCTTCAGGATGATGGCAGGATCGCCGCCCGCCGCATTCTTCGCACGGACGTGGATCAGGCCGTTGGTGTTGCCGTCCACCCGGTAGAGCAGGTTGCTGAAGGTGCAATTGCTGATTTCGAGGCTCTCCAGGGTAGGATTCGCATCGATGCGGATGAACGAACGCATACCGTCGTAGAGCGAACTGTTGCTGAACTTCACGCTGCCGATCGCACATTTCTTACGGAAATCGAAGCAGTCGCCCTGATTGCCCTCGATATCGTGGATGAGGCAGTGGTCATAGACCACCGACGGGACAGTCAGGCCGTAGTTGTCATAGAAGATACCCTTGCTGTAACCGTGAATGTCGCAGTTCAGGGCGGTCACCTCGCTCATCGTACCGGCTTTGAGTATGGTGACCATATGGCCGTACTTGTAATCCATGCCGTCGAACTCAATGTTCTCGAAATGCAGGGAACTCACGACGTTGGGATCCGCCTGGAAGTCGCCCTGGAAGACGGGCTTCGCCCCTTCGAGGGTCTCTTCGCCATAGAGGGCCACGGGACCCGCAAGTTTCACGCTGAGGAGCATATAAGGCTCCTCGCGGTAGCGAAGCATAATCTTCGGCGCCGCATCTACGAGGGCCGCACGCAGGGCGGTGGTATCGGCCACCTCCACTACGCCGGTCATGTCCGGACGGGTCCAGGCATAGACGGCGCCGCGGTCTGCGCTCTTGAAGTGCAGGGTCAGGCTGTAATGGGTAGAGGATTTCAGTCCTTCGACGATGGCGGCACCAAAGGCCACCTCCGACTCGGACAGGTCCATGCGGGTGTAATCCACGTCCTCGCCCAGCGGCGGGACGATGCGGATATGGTCCACTTCCGGATCGGCCGTCCAGCTCATGGAGATACTGGTGGAAGTCCTGTCCACGAGGACGGGCTCCAGGGTACTCTTGATGGCCGTGGTCTCGAGTTTCTTTTCACCGATGAACCATTTGGAGGGGTCTTTGCCCTCGGCGGTGCCGCGGACGCGGAACCAGTAGGTCACATCGGCCTCCAGATGGGCCAGGTAAGGGATTTCACTCTTGTCCAGTTCGAAGTGGAAAGCCGGATCGCCTTCCAGGGCTTCGTTGGTGAAGAGTTCCAGGATATAGACCTCGGTCGTCTTGGCCTTGTCCCAGTTGAAGTTCACGTACTCGCCGTTCTTGACGACGGCGGTCACGTTGGTCGGCTCGAAGCAGCGGCTCAGGTCCACGTCCTCGATCACCGGCGGGATCTCCTCCACGCAGGAAACGGCGAACAGTAAGGCTAAGGCCGTATAGATTAATTTTTTCATATGCAGATTTCTAATAACCATAGTCATTCTTGATGTAACCTACCGCATTGGTGAGGTCGAAGGTGCTGATCGGCCACCACATGTGCTGCTCGGGATTCACGCTGTCCTTGTAGAGGGCATCCGCTCTCTTCTGCAGCGCGCTGACAGAGTAGTACTTGCTCGCCTCTCCGTCGGAGTTGGTGTACACGGTCCAGCCTGCGGGAGGATCGCTCTCCCCCTTGTTGAGGCCGTACCAGCGGATCGTACAGCCATCCTCCGCGTAGTCGTAATAGACATAGTCGGGAATGCCGGCGTATTTGCCGCTCTTTTCGGCGAGGGCGGAAAGGTCGGCCTTGGCCGCATCGAGTTTATCCTTCAGGAGGCCCCAGCGGATGAGGTCGCCCTTGCGGAGCATTTCGCCCACGAACTCAAGCGCCCTTTCTTCCACGATGGCGTCGAAGAAGTTGGCTTCGGTCAGGGAATTGACATATTCGTTCGCCGCAGCGATATCGTTCGGGAAAGCGCGCTCGCGCACCTGCCTCAGGTAGCCCTTGGCTTCCGGCAGATAGCCGAGATTAGCCGCGATTTCAGCCGCCATCAGCAACACATCGGCGTAGCGCATATAGATGGGCTTGATGCCGTCGTCGTTGCCTCCGGTGTAGGGAGATTTGGTCATCCAGTCGAAGCGGTACTTGCCGAAATACCAGGTGGCGCCGCCGTTCAGGAGTTCACGGTCCACACCGTCGACGCATTTTTCCCAGTGGAAGGGAACGCAACTGATGTCGCGACGCACATCCCCCTCGTCGTACATGTAATAGACCGTAGGAAGCGGGCCGGCGTCTCCGCCACGGCTGGTGGAAGTGCCGATCCACTTGGTATTGGTCGTATTGGCGACGGCGAAGGTGTAGTTCCAGCGGCCGCGGCCGTCGGAGAAGGGATAGGCGAAGAGCACTTCCTTGCCCGCGGTCATGTCCATATTGTTGAAGTCCTTCCAGAGCTGTTCGAAGTCGAGGAGTTTCAGGCCGGAACGCTCGATGCAGTCGCGCAGATAGTTCAGCGCCTTGGGATAGAGGACGGAAGCCTGGAGAAGGGGATCTTTGGTCTGGTCCATCGAGCCCGGATCACCGGTGCCCACCTTCCCCTCGGCAGGACGCCAGGACCAGCCGGAGGCAGCGAGCGCCAGACGGGCGTAAAGTCCCTCGGCGAAAGCCTTGCTGATGCGGCCCGTAGAGGCGGTGGCGGCATTTCCGTTCGGATGGGGCAGATAGGGAATCGCCTCTTCGATATCGGCAAGGATCTGCTTGAAGATGACATCCTTGTCGCTCTTGTTGAGGTAGATCGTCGAAGGAGAGACCGGCTCGAAGCGGGCCGGGACCTCGCCGTAGGCCTTCATCAGGTCGGCGTACAGGACGGCGCGGAGCACCAGCGCTTCGCCGAGCAGGTAGCGCATATCCTCTTTCTCGGCGACATTGCCGTACTCGCGGAGTCCCTTGATGCAGAGGTTCACGCGCTCGATGCCTTCATACATACTGGCGAACGGACCCTTGTCCAGGCTCAGCTGGGAATTGTCCGGCGAGCAGTCGTAGGCGGCGATGTCCAGTTTGACACCGGCCGTCGTAGAGGTATAGGCCTCGATATCGGTATTGATGCCGTAGTAGCAGAGGTAGCGGCCGCGGTGGCCGTTCTGCGTGCCGAAATCGGCATAGACGCCCATGATGCTGTTTTGCGCGAGGTCGTAGTTGGAGAAGACCACGGACTCATCGAAGGAGGATTTTGTCGGGGTGGTCAGGTCGATGCAGGAGACGCAGGCGGCCGAGATGGCGCCCAACGCAAATATTTTAAAGATAGTTTTCATCGTATTTCCTCCTTTAGAAAGTGATGTTCAGACCACCGACGACGCCGATGCTCTTGGGATAGGCGGAATAATCGACACCCGGGGTAAGCGGGGTGGCGCGACGGGAATCCACTTCCGGATCGAAGCCGGAGTAGGCGGTCAGGCAGAAGAGGTTCGTACCGGTCACATAGACGCGGAGTTTCTTCATCTTGATCTTCATCGTCAGGGCCTCAGGCAGGGTGTAGCCGATGGTTGCGGTGGAAAGGCGCAGGAAAGAGCCGTCCTCCATCGCCCAGTCGGTCAGCACGGCGTTCGTGAGCGGAGACCACATCGTCGTCCCCTCGTTCATCGCACGCAGCTTGTCGGGGTCGTTGACGACCTCGCCGGTCTTCCAGTCGATATTGTTCCAGCGCTGGTCCGGAGACATCGAGGAAAGCAGGTTGCGGCGCCAATAGTCGCGGTAGGAAGTGAACTCCACCTTGTTGGCGTTGTAGATCTTGTTCCCGAAGACATAGTTGAAGTTCGCGGAGAAATCCACGCCGTAGAGGACACCGCTCAGGGAGAAACCGCCGGAGCCCAGCGGGAGGGTGTTGCCGATGACCTGCAGGTCGGGCGTGCCGTCTCCGTCATTGTCCTGGAGTTTGAGGGCGCCGGGACGCATAAAGTTGGCACCGACCGCATTGGAGCAGTCCACCACGCCTTCATTCAGGAGCCACTTGCCCTTGTCGGCATCCCAGGTAAAGTCGTCCACGTCATAGCGGCCGGCCACCTTGTAGCCATAGACATTACCCAGGGGCTGTCCGGGTTCCACCAGGAAGTCCGCATAGGGAGTCAGTTTCGTGGAAGCCCAGTTACTGTAGGCGGGAATCGATTCCAGGGCGCCGAGGCTCATCACCCGGTTCTGGTTGAGGGAGATATTGCCGCTGAAGTTCAGGCCGAAGTTCTTCGTCTCTACGAGCACGGCGCTGAGGCTCAGTTCGATACCGCGGTTGCGGATGGTCCCGGAGTTGCGGTACTGGTACGAGTAACCGGAGCCGGCGGTCGGGAACTGGATCAGCAGGTTGTCGATCGTATTCTGATAGAGTTCGATGCTACCGTTGATGCGGCTGCGCAGGAAGGAGAAGTCGATACCTATATTATGGGAATAGGTCGTCTCCCAGGTCAGGTCGGGATTCGGCATGATGGTCTTGCCGTCCACGGTGGTGGAAGCCCAGGGCGTGGTCGTGCCGTACACCCACTGTGCGGAAGCGTCCGTCAGGGCGGCGAAATACATCGCCTGCACGCCGGAAGGGATATTGTTGTTACCTGCGGTACCGAAACTGTAACGCAGTTTGAGGTTGCTCAGCCAGCGGGCATTCTTCATCCAGGATTCATTGGAGATGGTCCAGCCTACGGCAGCCGAGGGGAACACACCCCACTGATGTCCACGGGAGAAGCGCGAAGAACCGTCGGCGCGCACCGTCGCGGAAAGCGAGTAGCGGCTGTCGAAATCGTAGTTCGCACGGCCGAAGAAGGAAAGCAACTGATCGTCCGGGTCATAGTATTTGTTGGCGACGCGGGTATAGGCGGCAGAAGACATAAAGTTCCGGGCCAGATCCGAAGTGAAGAAATCCGGGAGGCCTTCCACCACCATCGTGTTGGTGTTGGCGGTCGTGCGGATGTACTCCACACCGAGGAGGGCGTCCAGGTGATGGCGCTGGTCGGGAATGACCTGGTCGAACTTATAGTTCAGGGTATTGGTACTGCGGATCTTGCGGCGGTACAGGGAGACGGCGCGGGCGGCCGGATGTCCCTGGTATTCCTTGACGGCGGTATTGGCGACATAGTAGGTCGTCAGGCCGTAGAACTGGTCGTCCGCCTGGCTCCAGTCGTCCAGACCGCCCTCGACGCGGAGGTCGAGGTTCTTGATGATGTGCCAGGTGACGGCGGCGTTGAGCGTCCAGTTCTTGCGGATACGCTGCTTGTCGTTGTCGGCCACGCTCTTGAGCGGCGGGGCGTTGTCACCGTAATCCTCCTCCATGTCGCTGTCGGTAGCGGCATTGTCCAGCGGAATCGGCGTGTACATCACCGCGTGCTTGAGACGGCCGTTGGTGCCGGAGGTGGAACCCGCATCGTTGATGGAGTTGGCACCCGCACCCATCACCTTCATGAACGAGTAGCGCAGGTTCAGGTCGAAGGTCAACTGCTTGATGGGCTTGTACTGGGTCTTGAAGGCGAGGTTGTCGCGGTGATAGTCGGAGCCGGTCATGATGGCCTTCTCGTTGATGTGCGCGTAGGAAGCGCTCCACTTGACCTTTTCGCCGCCGCCGCTCACCATCAGGTTGTGGCTGAAGGTGGTGCCGGTGTGGCCGAAGACCTGCTGTACCCAGTCATTGCCCTGGACGTCCCGATAGAGGTCGATATCGTCAAACGAGCCGAAGAGGGGCACATAGCGCTCATCGACCTTGTCCAGCACGGAAGCGAGTTCATACTGGCCGCGGACAAAATCGTAGGGGCTCATCACGTCGACGGCTTTCTTGTTCGCCATCCATTTGGCCCCGCCGTAGGCATTGTAGGAGACACTCACCTTGCCCTTCTCGCCGGACTTGGTGGTGACGAGCACGACACCGTTCGCACCGCGGCTACCGTAGATGGCCGTCGAGAATGCATCCTTGAGCACGTCGATGGTCTTGATGTCGGAAGCGGCGATGTCGGAGATGCTCTCCACGGGGAAACCGTCCACGATGTAGAGCGGCGAGGAATCCTGGGTAATGGAACCGGAACCGCGCACGCGGATCTTCACGTCGGCATCGGGGTCACCCTCGGTCGTAGTGATCTGGACACCCGCCATCCGGCCGGTCAGGGCCTCCGTCACGTTGGAGACGGGGGCTGCGGTGATGGTCTTGCTGTCCACGGAGGTGACAGAACCCATGACGTCGCGGCGCTTGACGGTCGCATAACCGATGACGACGGTCTCGTCGAGGAAATTGGTGTCATCCTGCATCACGACATCGAAGAAAGTCTTGGAGCCGATTTTGATGACCTGCGTCTGCAGGCCGATACAGGTAATCTCCAGGGTCTTTGCATTGGGGTCCGCGATATCGATGGAGAAATTACCATCCAAATCGGTGGAAACGCCCTGCGTCGTCCCCTGGATCATAACGGCCGCACCCGGGATCGGAACACCGGCCGCATCCTTGACTACACCCTTGATTACGTCGGCGTGTGCATTAGCACACAACAAGAGCGCAATAAGGGCAGTCAGAGTACGAAAGCTTTTCATACGTTAAAAATTGTGACTGTTTTGGTTAATATTTTATGTGGTTGCAGTCTTGCGCTACAAATATATAAATTTTTTTTATATCTTGCCGCTTAATATGAAAAATCTACAATTTTTATTCATTTTCTCCTTAATGATACTGTCCGCCTGCGGCGGCAACGAATTTGATAATTATTACCGGGACCTCCCCTTTGAGATGGCGCGTGTGGAGCGTCCGTCCATCCCCTCGCGGCGCGTTAGCCTGACGGACTTCGGCGCCGTCGGCGACGGGATGTACCTCAATACCGAAGCCTTTGCGGCCGCCTTTGCGGAACTGGAGCGGCTGGGCGGCGGACACCTGGACGTTCCCGCGGGCATCTGGCTGACGGGCCCCATCGAACTGAAAAGCAGGACCGACCTGCACCTTGCCTTCGGTGCCGTGGTGCGCTTCTCTTCCGATCCCGAGCTTTACCCGATCATCAAGACTTCGTTCGAAGGGCTGGATACGCGGCGCTGCACTTCCCCGCTGAGCGCCAATGATGCGCACGACATCAGCATCACCGGAGAAGGCGTGTTCGACGGCAGCGGCGACGCCTGGCGCCCGCTCAAGAAGGGCAAGGTGACCGGCTCGGTCTGGAAGAAGAAAATCGCCTCCGGCGGCGTCCTCAACGAAAAGGGCGACATCTGGTATCCGGACGAGGATTATCTGGTGGCAGAGCGTACGGCGAATATGAACGTGCCAGACCCGTCGCTGCCCGATGCGGCGGTCAAACGCTTCCTGCGCCCGGTCATGGTATCGCTGCGCGGCTGCACGAACGTCCTGATGGAGGGCTGCACCTATCAGAACTCCCCCGCGTGGAACCTCCATCCCATGCTTTGCACGAACCTTATTATAAAAGGAGTGACGGTGCGCAATCCCGCCTGGTCGCAGAACGGAGACGGCATCGACATTGAATCCTGCACGAATACGCTGCTGCTGGATTCGAGTTTCGACTGCGGCGACGACGGCATCTGCATCAAGTCCGGCAAGGACGAGGACGGGCGGCGGCGCGGCGTGCCCTGCAAGAACCTGATCATCGACGGCTGCACGGTCTATCACGGCCACGGCGGCTTCGTGGTGGGCAGCGAGATGAGCGGCGGCGTACAGAACGTCAAGATTGCGAACTGCCGCTTCCTGGGCACCGACGTAGGCCTGCGCTTCAAGAGTTGCCGGGGCCGCGGCGGCGTTGTAGAGGGTATCTGGATTTCAGACATCAGCATGACGGACATCGTGGCGGAAGGTCTGCTCTTCGACCTCCATTATGGCGGGAAATCCGCAGTGGAAGCCCTGGAAGACGGAGACCAGCCGGATATGAAAGAATATCTGGCCGACGAGACGACCCCCGCTTTCCGGGACATCCATATCCGGGACGTCCGTTGCGACGGGGCCGGACGCGCCATCTACGTGAATGGCCTGCCGGAAATGCCGGTGCGCAACATCGAACTACAGCATTGCCTGTTCCGCTCGACAAAGGGAGCGGAGATCAACATAGCAGAAGGCGTAGCGCTGCGCGATGTGACCATCATCCCCACCGAGGGTCCTGCCCTCAAGCATCAGGCCGTCAAGGGTTTGACCGTAGAAGAAAGCCCGGGCTTGTCAGCGTCGAATCAGCAGTAATCAACAGGGTCTCGGGAGAAGGCCGGACCGCCCCGCTGCGGCAAAGAGCCAGCGCGGAATCGGCACCGATGACCATAAACCAGGTGGCATAGGCATCGGCCAGGGTGGCGCTCCGATCCTCCGGAGAGCCGCTGACCGTGACCGTGGCGCTGAGCAGGGAATGCTGCACCGGATAACCGTCGCGCGGGTCGAGGGTATGCGCATACTTGCGCCCCTCGTGCAGGTAGAATTTGCGGTAATTGCCGGAAGTGACGATGCCGTAAGCCCCGCCGTCGGAAGCCCAGATCCCGCTGAGCGACGCTCCGGGCGTATTGTTCCCGTCCTCCGGCGTATCGATACCCACTGTCCAGCCTTCCCCGCGGGGATTCAGGCCTTCGAGGTAGATTTCGCCGATATTGACGAGCATGTCCCTGACCCCGAGCGTATGCAGCCAGGCGGCGATCAGGTCGCAACTATAGCCCTGGGCGACGGCATTGAAATTAAAGCGCGGGGCGGGGCCGCCGGGTTCCCGCAGAAAATCGTCCGCGCAGAGCGCAAGGCTGAAATCCAGTTCCGATGGCGCCTTCAGGCGATGCATGCCGCAGGCCGACAGGGTCTTCGCCACCAGCGAAGCCTCCGGTAGCGAGTCGCGCGAAAAGCCGAAGCCCCAGCAGTCGAAAAGGGGGCCGGCGGCCACGTCCAGCGCACCTTCCGACTGCTGCCACAGCGCGTAGGAAAGGGCGTAGAGTTCCGCGAACATCGGCGCAAGGAGGAGCGTATCCCCCGCATTGAGGCGGCTGAGCTGCGAATGGCGGTTGTAGCCGGAGAGCACCGTATCGACCTGCAGAAGCATCTCATCTACCTGTCGGGCGACCTTCGCACGGGAAAGCCGCAGGCCTGCGGCATTGTAGCTGACGCTGTAGGTGCCCCCTTGCGCATAACCGCTCACCGTCTCGTAGCCGCGGCTACAGGAGACGGTGAGCAGTAAAAGAAGGAAGAGTTTTGCTGTTTTCAGCTTCTAATAGGATTTGGCGATCGCGATGAAGTCCTCCGCCTTGAGGGCGGCGCCTCCGATCAGTCCACCGTCGATATCGGCGCAGGCAAAGAGTTCCTTCGCGTTGGAAGGCTTGCAGCTGCCGCCGTAGAGGATGGTCATATCGTCCGCCACCGCGGCACCGAACTTCTCGGCGACGGTCTTGCGGATGAACGCGTGAATCTCCTGCGCCTGCTCAGCGGTCGCGGTCTTGCCGGTACCGATGGCCCAGACGGGCTCGTAGGCGATGACGATGTTCTTCATCTCTTCCGCGCTGAAAGCGAAGAGGACGTTGCGGGTCTGCTCCCCTACCACGTCGAAGTGGCGGCCGGCCTCACGCTCGTCCAGGTTCTCACCGACGCAGAGGATGACCTTCAGGCCGCGGGAAAGGGCCAGCTTCACCTTCTCTACGAGTTTGGCGTCGGTCTCGCCGTAGTACTGACGGCGCTCGGAGTGCCCGAGAATGGTATATTCACAACCCGTGGACACCAGCATATCGACCGATACCTCTCCGGTGTAGGCACCCTTCTCCTTGTCCGCACAGTTCTGCGCGGAGAGACATACGCGCGTACCTTTCACCACGTCAGCCACAGCGCAGAGATGGGTAAAGGGAACGGCCACCACGAGCCCGACGCCCGCAGGGACCTCCGCAGAAGCGGCCACGACATCCTTCGCCAGCTGAACACCCTCGGAAACGGTCGTATTCATCTTCCAGTTTCCTGCTACAATTTTCTTTCTCATAAGATTTTAAATATTAATTGGAACTTTCTGATCCGGAACCGCAAAGTTAATAATTTTTACATATCTTTGTAGGGTACGAGTACACGAAACCACAACACATCACAAAAAAAATCAATCATGAAAAAGAAATTCAGATGTATGGTCTGCGGCTATGTTTACGAGGGTGAGAATCCCCCCGCAGAATGCCCCCAGTGCCACGCAAAATCAGAGAAGTTCGCGGAAATCAAGTCCGAGGGCCTGAACTGGGCCTGTGAGCATAAACTGGGCGACGGCCGCGTCGAGGATGCGGAGATCATGCAGGGACTGCACGACCACTTCAACGGCGAATGCTCCGAAGTGGGTATGTACCTCGCGATGAGCCGCCAGGCGGACCGCGAGGGCTACCCCGAAGTCGCCGAGGCCTTCAAGCGTTACGCCTGGGAAGAGGCCGAGCACGCCGCCAAGTTCGCCGAACTGCTGGGCGAGATCGTCTGGGACACCAAGACCAATGTCAAGAAGCGTATGGAAGCCGAGTGCGGAGCCTGCGAAGGCAAACTCGAAATCGCCAAGCGCGCCAAGGCGCTGGGCTACGATGCCATCCATGACACCGTCCACGAAATGGCCAAGGACGAAGCCCGCCACGGCGCCGGCTTCCAGGGCCTTTGGAAGCGTTTCTTCGAGAAATAATCAGTCTTCCTCCAGAAAGGAAAGAAGGGCGCCCATCATACGGCGCTCTTTTTTTGTCGGACGGCCGGCACCGCGGTCCCGTTGAGGAACGGCGGCCAGCATCGGCGAACGAAACTTCTCCTTTTCCTCTTCCGGCGTACAATCCTCTAAAAATTGCGGAACAAGTGCCGCGCCGATACGATGTTCCGTAAGCCCCAATACCTTATAACTGAACAGGGCTATCCCTTTTCGCACAGCAAGCAGATCTCCGGGATTCACCGTCTTGGAAGGCTTGGCATTGTAGCCATTCACTTGCACCTTCCCCGCCGTGCAGGCCTGTGCGGCATCCGTGCGGGTCTTAAAAATCCGCACAGCCCAAAGGTATTTGTCTATCCTGAGGTTCTCCGGCATTAGTCCAGGTACATTCCGGAACGCACACGGGCAGCCGCGTCGGGACCCTTGACGGCCGCAAGGATGGCCAGTCCGAACTCCGTCGCATAACCCGGTCCCCTTCCGGTGATGATACGGCCGCTGGTCTGGGTACCGGCGGCAGTATATATCGCCCCCTTCGAGAGCATCGGCGTCTCAAAGCCTTCATAGCAGGTGAAGTGCACGCCCGAAACTTCTTCGAGCTGCGAAAGCACCAGCCCCGGTGCGGCGCAAATCGCCGCAAGGGTACCGCCTGCCGCATAATGCTCGCGCATAAGACGCATCAGGGTCTTGTTCTCCGCCAGGTTACGGGCTCCGGGCATTCCGCCCGGGAAAATCATCATATCGGCGGCGCTGATTCCCGCAGGGGATGTCTCCAACTCCGAAAGGAAGGCATCGGGGCCCACGGCGATGCCGTGCGCGGACATCACCACCGGTTCTTCTTCAATCGCCACCAGACGGGCATCCAGCCCGCCCCGGCGAAGTACATCGCAGGGAGCAAGCGCCTCGACGGGCTCGAAGCCCTCCGCTAAAAAAACATGGACTCCTTTCATAAAATAACGCGTTTCTGCGAAGATAAGCATTTTTGACTTATCTTTGCGGGCGGTACGACAAAACGAAAGCATGGAAGACAAGAAACTATACCCGATGCGGCTCCTGGGCACGGAGCGCGGCTATATGGAAACCCTGATCGGAGGAGGCTGGCTGGGCGGCACTTCCCTGGATGAGCTGATGGAACTCTACATGGACCGCGTCACGGGAGAGGATGTCTTCCGCTGGTACGGCCTGCTCTTCCCGGTCCAGATGCGGCGACTCCGCTTCGAGGAAGGCATGCCGCTGACCGTACATCCCGGCGACGAGGTCGCCCAGGCCCGCTACGATGCCCTGGGCAAGGAAAAATGGTGGTATATCCTCCAGGCGGCCCCCGGCGCCCGCCTGCAACTGGGCCTGAAGAAGGACTGTGACGCCACCACCCTGTGGGAAGCCCTGAACGGCGGAAAGGCCGGCGAAATCCTGCATACGGTCACGCCCCGTGGGGGCGAGGCCTATCCCATCCCCGCCGGGACGATCCACGGCATCGAGGGAGATATAGAGCTCATCGAGGTCTGCCAGTCGTCGGAACTGGATTTCCGTCTGCCGGAAATGCTGGAAGACGCCCTGGATTTCATCGATTACCGCCCGTACAAGAAGGAGAACGGCGCAGTGGCCCCCGCCCTGCTGCAACTCCCCCAGTTCAGCATCTCACGGCTTCCCCTGAGCCAGCCTCTGCAGATCCGGGGTGCCATCACCGACGCCTATACCCTGCTCTACGCCCTGGAAGGCGCCTTTACGCTGACAACGGAAAACGGAGAAGTCACGCAGGTCCCCCAGGACGGCATTCTGCTCGTCCCGGCCGAAGTGGGTGATTACAAGCTTGCGCCCGCCGGGTCAGACTGTACCCTGCTGGCGGTCACGACCGAGCGTCGGGAGGAGAGCGATGACATAACCTACCAGGGCGACCCCGACAGCGATGCCGACAAGATCCAGCCCGGAAAGGCTGACCGGATAAGCTGACACCAGGAAATTCCCCGGCATACGGATGAAGCCCGTCGCCTGCTGCAGCAGCACCAGGCCGGTTCCCAGCACCAGGCCGACAGCCAGGCCGAGCAGCGAAATCAGCCAACCCTCCAGCACGAAAATCCGGCGGATCAGCGCGGGCGTAGCCCCCATCGCCGCAAAGATGCGGATATCCTCGCGCTTCTCGAGCATCAGCATAGACAGCGCTCCGAAGATATTGAACGCGATAATCAGCACCACGAACAGCAGGATCAGGTAGATGGCCGCCTTCTCGAAGCGCATCATACGGTAAAGCGTCTCGTGCTGCGCGTAGCGGTCCTTGAAGACCAGTCCGGGAGTATCGGCCCAGTCGCGGATGAAGCGGCGCGCCGCCCGGTCTCCCTTTTCGACGAGCGCCAGTTCCAGCGCACTCACCCGTCCCGGCTGCGCCTCGCTTTCCAGCAGCCGTTCCATCAGCTCGAAAGGCAGGATGACGAGTTTCGCATCCACGTCAGCGCTGATGGAGAAGAGCGACGATACCCCAAGTTTTTCGCTTCGCATCGACGCAGCGGGATTTCGCGGCGATATCTGCGCATCCGGATCGGGGAACCAGAGTTCGAGCGGAGTCAGGAACTGCGGGCGGATGCCGGCATTCCAGGCCAGGGCCGCTCCCGCCGAGGCCAGCGGCTTCTCGCCACGCCACAGGGCAAACTCACCTGCCGTGCAGTGACGGGGCAGGCCGGAACGCTCTGCGAAGCCCTCATCGACGCCTTTGGCAAAGACGAGCGCCTGGGCATCGCCATAGCGCAAAAAGACATTTTCCTCGAGCACGGGACCCCAGGAGGCGACGCGTCCGTCCGCGGCAAGGGCCTGCTTCAGCGAGTCCGAAGGCACGAAGAACTTAGCTTCGCGCGCTTCGATGCGCACTTGCGGGTCCAGGTCCGAAAGGTTCTCGCGGACCAGGGCGTCGAAGCCGTTATACACCGACAGGATCACGACGAGCGCCGCCGTCCCCACGGCCATGCCCGCGGCACTTACCGCAGAAATGATATTGATGACATTGTGCGATTTACGCGCAAAAAGATAGCGCAGGGCGATGAAGAGCGGCAGCCTCACTGCTTCAACAGGGCGTCAATGTGCTCCGCGTAATCGAGGCTGGTATCGAGGAAGAAGGTCAGTTCGGGCACGATGCGCAGTTGCGACGCCACCTTGCGGCCGAGTTCCCCGCGATACGCGCGGGCATTCTCTTCCAGCATCGGCATCACGGAATACGCCTTGTCCGAGGGGAAGATGCTCACATAGACCTTCGCCACGGAAAGATCCGGGCTGATGCGCACCTCGCTGACGCTCACCATGGCACCGCCAAAGACAGCCATCCCCTTGCTGCGGATGATTTCCGCAAGGTCGCGCTGCAGTTCTCTGGCCACGCGGAGCTGACGGGTGGTCGGGGCCTTGTCCATGGCTATTTGACTTTGATGATATAGTAATCCTTCTTACCCTTCTGGGCCAGGATGTATTTTCCGTCGATGATGTCCGCCTCCGTGAGCTGTCCCATCGGATCCGTCCGCTTTTCCTTGTTGATGGAGAAGCCGTTGCCCTGAATCATCTTGCGGGCCTCCCCCTTGGAAGGGAAGATGGCCGTCTCCACCGCCAGGGCGTCGAGCAGGCCGAGCGGGAGGGCGGAGCGTTCGATCTCGAAGGTGGGAACCCCGTCGAATACGGCGAGGAAGGTCTTCTCGTCCAGGGCGCGCAGGTCATCCGCCGTCGCCTTGCCGAAAAGCATCGCAGAGGCCTTCAGCGCATTCTCGTACTCCTTCTCCCCGTGGACCATCACCGTCACCTCGCGGGCCAGCAGTTTCTGGAGCGAGCGCTGCTCGGGGCAGGCGCGGTGCTCCGCAATCGCCGCCTCGATGGTCGGACGGTCGAGCATCGTGAAGATCTTGATATAGCGCTCGGCATCCTCATCGCTCACGTTCAGCCAGAACTGGTAGAACTGGTAGGGCGTGGTGCGCTCGGCGTCGAGCCAGACATTTCCTTTCTCGGTCTTGCCGAACTTGCCGCCGTCAGCCTTCGTAATGAGCGGGCAGGTCAGCGCATGCGCTTCCTCGCCAAGCACCCGGCGGATCAGTTCCGTTCCTGTGGTGATGTTCCCCCACTGGTCCGCGCCGCCGAGTTGCAGCCGCACGTTGCAGTGCTGGAAAAGGTAGAGGAAATCGTAGCCCTGAAGCAGCTGGTAGGAGAATTCCGTGAAGGACATACCTTCGGAGGAATCGCGCTGGAGACGCTTCTTCACCGAATCCTTGCTCATCATGTAATTGACGGTGATGAGCTTGCCGATGTCGCGGGTGAAATCGATGAAGGTGTAGTCCTTCATCCAGTCATAGTTGTTCACCAGTTCCGCCTTGTTGGGGGCGTCCGACTGGAAGTCCAGGAAACGGCCCAGCTGGGCCTTGATGCACTCCACGTTGTGGGCGAGCGTCGCTTCGTCCAGAAGGTTGCGCTCGGCACTTTTCATCGACGGGTCGCCGATCATGCCCGTAGCACCTCCCACCAGCGCATAGGGCTTGTGCCCGCAGGCCTGGAAGTGCTTCAGGATCATGATACTGACAAGGTGTCCGATGTGCAGGCTGTCTCCCGTGGGGTCGATGCCGACATAGGCGGCCACGGGACCCTTCATCAGTTCCTGCTCGGCATTCGGGGTGATGTTGTGGATCATCCCGCGCCACTTCAACTCTTCTACGAAATTTTTAACCATGCGGAGAGACGGGGATTCGAACCCCGGGAGCCCATAAGAGCTCAACAGTTTTCGAGACTGCCCCGATCGACCACTCCGGCATCTCTCCTGTTAGGGCTGCAAATATAGGTATATTTTCGCAGAGATAAAATACCTATACTACCTCCCAGGTGGAACCGCTGCGGAGCAGTTCGTCCACGCAATGGACCTTCGCCTTTGCGCTGACTTCCTCCACCTGACGGTTGACCCCCTTGTCGTAGGTATCCGCCGCGACGTCACGCAGGATGCCCAGGGCGACCGGGAAATCGGGTCCCTTCATCTCGGCGAGCATCAACTGCAGGCCGGGGTCGGCACAGTGGGCGTCGTGGGTAAGGATATCGGCTTCGGTGATACCGTTCTCCCCTATGGTGACGACCTTGAGTTGCATGCCGTCCAGCACCAGACCCTTGTCGCGATTCGCGCCGAAGATCATCTTTTCGCCGTGACGCAGCACGATCGTACGGTCCGCCTTGACGGCCGGGTCGGAAATCTCGCGGTGCGTACCGTCGTTGAAGATGACGCAGTTGGTAAGCATCTCCATCACGGACGTGCCCTTGTGACGGGCCGCCTCCACCATGATTTCCTCATTGAGTTTGAGATCCATGTCCAGGGAGCGGGCGAAGAAGGTTCCCTTGGCGCCGATCACCAGCGAGCCGGGATTGAAAGGCGGCTCCACCGTCCCGTAGGGCGAGGTCTTGGTAATCGCCCCCAGTTTGGAGGTCGGGGAATACTGTCCCTTCGTCAGACCGTAGATACGGTTGTTGAAGAGCACGATATTGATATCGATGTTCCTGCGGATGGCATGGATGAAATGGTTGCCGCCGATGGCCAGCGCATCACCGTCGCCGCAGGCCTGCCAGACCGAAAGTTCCGGCCGCGCCACCTTGATGCCGGTGGAAATGGCCGTCGCCCTGCCGTGAATGCTATGGAAGCCGTAGGTATCCATATAATAAGGCAGACGGGACGAGCATCCGATGCCCGACACCACGACAAACTTTTCCTTGGGGAGTTTCTCTTCCTCGCTGACCGAGGGAAGCGCACGCTGCAGTGCAGCCAGCACCGCGTGGTCACCGCAACCGGGGCACCAGCGTACTTCCTGGTTGCTCTTAAAATCCTTTGCTGTATATTGTCCCATAACTACATCTCCTTTTGAATGGCCTCTACGATTTCCGTAACCAGGAACGGCTGTCCCTGGACCTTGTTGCACTGGCGGATATCCACCCCGGGGAACAGGCCGCGCAGGTAACGCGCGAACTGGCCGGAATTGAGTTCGCAGACCAGTACTTTCTCAAACGAGGAAAGCACCTCGCCCGTATTCGCGGGCAAAGGCAGGATATAGTCAAAATGGGCGAAGGAAACGCCTTCGACCTCGCTCACGGCGCTGAGGATATGCCCGTAGGTGCCGCCCCAGCCCACGACCAGGAGTTTTCCGGACTGCGGACCGCGGACCTTCAGCGGCGGCAGGCTGGACGCGATGCGCTGGACTTTCTCCGCGCGCTCCGCCACCATCTGCGCGTGATTGGCCGGATCCGTGGACAGCACGCCGGCGTGGTTCTTCTCCAGACCGCCGACCCGGTGCTCATAGCCCTTGGTGCCGGGCACGGCCCAGCGGCGCACCAGCGTCTCGGGATCGCGCTCGAAAGGACGGAACTTTTCGCCTTCGGCGAGTTCTCCGCTCACGAAGGGCGGCACGATGGCCGGATAATCCTTCATGGAAGGGATGCGCCAGGGCTCGCTGCCATTGCCGAGGAAGCCCTCGGAGAGCAGCAGCACGGGCGTCATATGCTCCAGGGCGATCTTCGCCGCATTGAAAGCGGCATCGAAGCAGTTGCCCGGAGAATGGGCGGCGACGACCGGCATCGGGCACTCGCCGTTACGGCCGTAGAGCGCCTGGTCGAGGTCGGTCTGCTCGGTCTTGGTAGGAAGGCCCGTCGAAGGCCCGCCGCGCTGCACGTCCACCACCACGAGCGGCAGTTCAGCCATCACCGCCAGTCCCATCGCCTCGCTCTTAAGGGAGATACCGGGACCGGAAGTGGTCGTAGCGGCCAGCTGTCCCGCATAGGAGGCGCCGATGGCCGTACAGATGCCGGCGATTTCGTCTTCGGCCTGCATCGTCCGTACGTTCAGGTTCTTGTGGAGCGCCAGTTCCTCCAGGATCGCCGTAGCGGGCGTAATCGGGTAGGAACCGCAGAACAGCGGCAGTCCGGATTTCTCCGAAGCCGCGATCAGGCCCCAGGCAGTCGCCTGGTTGCCGGTGATGTTGCGGTACGTGCCCTTGGGCAGGTCCGCCGCCTTGGCAACCGCGTAGGTATTGGGAATGGCCTGGATGTTCGCAGCGTAGTTGAATCCGTCATTGAGCACCTTCTTATTAGGAGCGATGACCTCCGGATGCTTCTTGGAGAACTTCTTCTCCAGATACTGGTAGATGTACTCGAGCGGACGGCTGTAGATGTAGCAGGCCATGCCGAGCGTGAACATGTTCTTGCATTTGAGGATGGCCTTCTGGTCCATTCCGCTGTCCTTGAGGCTTTCCTTGGTCAGCGTGGTGATGGGTGCGACGATGAGCGTGCGGTCCTCTACGTGGAGTTCCTCGAAGGGATTCTCCGTCGTAAAGCCCGCTTTTTTCATTCCCGCCTCATCGAAGGCATCGTCGTCCACCAGGATCATCGCCGTGGGCTTGCACCACTTGGCGTTGGCCTTGAGGGCGGCCGGATTCATCGCGACCAGCAGATCGCAAAAATCACCGGGAGTGTTGACGGAGCCGTCGCCGATATGCACCTGGAAACCGGAAACTCCGGAGACGGTGCCGTGCGGCGCACGGATTTCCGCCGGATAATCAGGGAAGGTCGAAAGTCCGTTGCCGTAGATGGCGGACATATCGGCGAAAAGGGACCCGGTCAGCTGCATACCATCCCCGGAGTCCCCCGCAAACCTGATTACGACGTCTTTAACATCAATAACCTTGTTCTGCATAGTTAACCAAATTTGTTTAACCTAACTATAAATATACTACTACTTTTTTCAACTCTTGGTTGTTCGGCTTCCGTCCTTTGAAAAATGGCCTTGCAGCGTTAGGGCGCATTTACCCGGATAGGGTTGCGAAGCAACAAGCGCTCGCTGCTGCAGGGCATTTTTCCAGGAAGTCGAACAACTATTGCTGCGCCTGCTGCTGGGCCTGGAGTTCGGCCTGCAGGGACTCGAGGGTACGGTCGGCAGGAATGCCGAGTTTCTTGCGGGCCTCGGGCGTGATGTCGGTGCTCTGGGCGGGATCGAAATAGACGAGTCCGTTCACCTCAAAGACATAGATGTAACCGGCAGCCTTGGCAATTTCCTTGACGACATCCATCGCCTTCTTGTAGATGGGCGCCATCAGTTGCTGCTGCTGTTGCTGCAGTTCGGTCTGAATGGACTGCTGGAACTCCTGGATGCGGGTCTGGATATCGGTCAGTTCCTTTTCCTTGCTCTCGCGGATGGCCGTCGTCCAGGTCTGTCCGTTCTGCTCGTATTTCTGGTACTTGGTCTGGAATTCGTCCACCATGGCCTGATAGGTATCCTGGGCCTCTTTGCGGGAAGCCGTCAGGGTAGCACGGGCCTGGTCGGATTCAGGACAGAGCTGAACCAGTTCTTCGGTATTCACGTGAGCGAACTTCGGCTGGGAAAGTCCGGTCAGGGAGAGAAGTGCCGTAGCAGTGATCAAGATTAACTTTTTCATAACAGTAGAATTTAAAATTGTTGTCCGATAACGAAGTGGAACTGGCTCTTTCCGTGGGTAGGATCATCGAAGCCCCAACCCCAGTCAACACCGAGCAGACCGATCATCGGGAGGAAGATACGCACGCCCAGACCCGCGCTCCGCTTGATTTGGAAGGGATTGAAGTCGCGGATGTCGGACCAGCAGTTTCCTCCTTCGAGGAAGGCCAGCACGAAGATGGTGGAAGTCGGCTGGAGGATCACCGGATAGCGGAGTTCCACAGTAAATTTGTCATATACGTTTCCGTTGTAGGAATAGCCGTTGCTGTTGTAGGCGGTGAGGTTCTGCGGAGTCAGGGAATAGTTCTCGTAACCGCGCAGGGAGATGACCTCGGAGCCGTAGGTGTTGTAACCCGACATACCGTCACCGCCCACGAGGAAGCCTTCGAAAGGAGAATAGCCCCAGTTGCGGTTGTAGTAGCCCAGGTAACCGAACTGGGCGCGGGTCATCAGCACCAGGTCGCCCACCAGTTTGGTGTAGGTGGTCGCGGAGAATTTCCATTTGTGATACTCGATCCAGCGATAGCGGTTCTGGGCCGTCCAGTTGTCGTAATCGACATCCCGCCAACTCTTCACGGGCACCCTCTTCCCGTTGTCGTCGTAATCGTAACGGCGGAAGAGGGAGAAGGGCGGGGTGAGCGACAGGGACATCGAGATGTCGGAGCCCTGGCGGGGATAGATCTGCTGGTCGGTGGAATTACGCGACAGGCTGATGGTATAACTGATGTTGTTCGAAGTTCCGGTATCAAAGATGAAGTAGCCCGAATACCAGTTGGTCAGGCGGTAGGTCTGCCAGCTGAGGCCGTTGTAAAGCACGAAGAAGTTATCCGGCCATTTGAGGCGGGTACCCAGCGACGCGGAGAAGCCGAAGACCTCGAACTGCTTGTCGTCGTTGAAGATGTTGAGGACGATATTGGAATTGGTCTGGCGGGTGTAATAGGCGGCCAGGTTCAGCGAGGTCGGCTTCTTGCCGAAGAGCCAGGGCTCGGTAAAGTTCGCAGAAAGCGCAGTGTAGTAGGTACCGTTGGTCTGGAAACGGAAAGAGAGGTTCTGCGCATCGCCCAGGGGAACGGGACGCCAGGCGCTCTTGTCGAAGAAACGGCGCGTGGAGAAGTTGTTGAAACTCACGCCGACGGTCGCGACGAAGGTCTTGCCGCCCCAGCCGCCGGAAAGTTCCAGCTGGCTGGAAGGTTTCTCCGTCACGTTATAGACCAAGTCCACCGTATTGGTCAACTGGTTGGGGATGATGGAGTAGCCGGTCGTGGGATTCATGATGGCTTCCGGGTCGAACTGGCCCAGGGAAGCGATTTCACGCACGGAACGCTCGAAGTCCGTCTGGCTGAACAGATAGCCGGGACGGGTGAAGACCTGGCGGCGCACCACCCGTTCGTTGGTCAGGTCATTGCCGTTGATGATGATATTGTTGAGCGTCGCCTGCTTGCCTTCGGAGATGCGCATCTCCACATCGACGGTATCGTTCTGGATATTGGTCTCGACAGGGTTGAGGTTGAAGAAGAGGTAACCATTGTCGCGATACAGTTTGGAAACGTCGTATTCCCCCTGCTTCCCGCCGCCGAAGAGGCGCTTCTGCATCGTCACCATATCGTAGATATCGCCCTTCTTGATGGAGAGCACGTTATTGAGCACCTCGGTGGGATAGACGGAATTGCCGGTCCAGCTGATGTCGCCGAAGTAGTATTTCTTGCCCTGTTCCAGATAGAGGTCGATGCCGAGCCTCTTCTTTCCCTGCTGGGTATAGACGTAATAGATGGAATCCTTCACCAGCCGCGCATCGCGGAAACCCGCTTCATTGAAGGCGCTGATCAGGGATTTCTTGTCGTTGATGTACTCTTTCTCGTTGAACTTCTTGCTGTTGAAGAAATTGTACCATTTCGCGGACTTGGTCTTCTTCATCGAGCGGGAGAGTTTGAAATCCTTCAATTCCTTTTCGCCGATGAAATTGATGGTCTTGACCTTGATCTTCTCGCCCTTGTCGATGTCGAAGTTGACGCGGATGGCGCTGCGCACCATGGTATCCCGCACCACCTGCGCCCTGACGTCGCAGAGCAGGAATCCCTTCTCCGCATAGTAGCGCTTGATGATGTCCGCACAGGTCTTCTCGACGTATTCGGAAAACTCCCCGCCGCGGCGCAGTTTCAGGCGTTCCTGGAGGTCCTTTTTCTCTCCGGAGCGGACGCCGCTGAAGGTCCAGCGCGAAACGCGGGGACGCTCGGTGATACAGACCTTGAACCAGGCGGTGTCGCCGGCGGCGTTGGTATGGTCGATTTCAAAGGAAATGTCTTCGAAGAAGCGCTGCATCCAGAGCCTTCGCACGATGGATGAAGTCTCCTCGCTGGGAACCGTCAGTTCCCTGCCGACGCTGAGGCCCGTGAGCTGCAGGATCTGCTCGGAACGGAAATACTGGTTGCCTTCTACGGAAAGACCGCCGATGACATAGGTCCTGGGATGCGCATAATCCACCTCAATGCCTTTCTCATCAGCACGAAGCGGCAGCGACCCCGCAAGGGCAGCCCATATCGTCAGCGCAAACAGTATCCTTCTCATCTGCAAGGGTGCAAATATAACAAATATTTCCCTATTACGTTTTAATTTTTCCGTAGCGGCGGTCCCGCTGCGCATAACAGGCGATGGCCTCCATCAGGGCTTCCTTCCGAAAATCGGGCCAAAGCGTATCGGTGAAGACGAATTCGGTGTAGGCGCACTGCCAGAGCAGGTAATTGGAAAGGCGCTCCTCGCCGGAAGTGCGGATGAGCAGGTCGGGATCGGGGACGCCGGCCGTGACGAGCTGCGCGGAAAAATCATCGGCCGAAGGCACGAAAGCAGGATCGGCGGCCATCTTCGCCGCAATCTTCTTCGAAGCCTGCAAAATATCCCACTGGCCGCTGTAACTGACGAAGAGGATCAGGGTGATGCGGGCCCCCGCCTCGGTAGCCTCCTCCACCTCGTCGATGAGCGCGTTGAGTTTGGCGGAGAGCCGCGCCCGGTTGCCCAGCACCCGCAGGTGGACGCCGTTCTCGATGAGGTCCTGCTTTTCGCCGAGCAGGGATTTGGCGAACAGTTCCATCAGCGCGGAAACCTCCTGCTCGGGACGGTTCCAGTTTTCCTCCGAAAAGGCATAGAGCGAAAGGTAGCGCACTCCGGCATCCGCGGCGGCGCGGACGACCTCGCGGACGCTCCTCACCCCCTCGATATGCCCTTCCACCCGGTTCTTGCCCCGGAGTTTCGCCCATCGGCCGTTGCCGTCCATAATGATGGAGATGTGCTGCGGAATACGGGTCTGATTTTCCATGGTTTCTATCGTTGTTCGCCGGAATTGCGGATATCGCCGCCCCAGAGCAGCCGGCTCTTGAGGGCCCCGATGAAATCGGTCTTCCCGGCATTGACGCGCTTCGCCCTGAGCGGAGCCGCACCGAGCCTGATGCGCGTACCGGAGGGAAGCATATAACTCTTGTTGTCCATCGTGAACATGACGTTGCCGCTGCGTGCCTGCAGGGAAATGCCGATTTCGGTATGCAGGGGGACGATCAGCGGGCGCACGTTGAGGTTGTGCGGCGATACGGGAGAGACGATCAGGATCTCCGTATCCGGCAGGCAGATGGGGCCGCCGACGCTCAGGGAATAGGCGGTGGAACCGGTGCTCGTGGAGACCAGCAGGCCGTCCGCCCAGTAGGTCGGCAGTTTCTCGCAGCCCACCGTCACGTCGATGCCCAGCATCGCGCCGCCGCAGCGCGTCACGCTCATATCGTTGAGCGCATAGGGCCAGAACGGCGTTTCCGGGAGGAAAGGGGTATCGCCCTCGTCCCGGAACGACACTTCGAGCATCGCGCGCTCTTCCACGCAGTATTTGCCGGAAAGCAGCAGGGCGGCGATATCGTCGGCGCCGGTTTCGGAAAGGAAGCCCATCCGTCCCATGTTTACGCCGAGCACGGGGACGCCGGCTCCGGCGGCGATGCGGGTCGCGTCCAGGAAGGTCCCGTCCCCGCCGATGCTGAGCAGCATCTGCATCTCAGGCTGGAGTCCGTCCGCCGAGCGGACTTCGACAAGCCCGATCCCGGAGGCTTTCAGGCGGGAAAGCAGCGCCTCCACGCGGGCATCCGTGCGTAGGGCTTCGTTCTTAATGAAATAGCCGATTTTCATACCAAATTTCAAATTTAGCACTTTTCTTATAATTATTGCGTGTTTTTTGACTACTTTTGCGCATTATGACCCAACTGAGCGTCAATATCAACAAAATCGCCACCCTTCGCAATGCCCGCGGGGGGAACCGGCCCGATGTGGTGCAGGCGGCCCTGGACTGCGAGCGCTTCGGCGCGCAGGGCATTACCGTCCATCCCCGACCCGACGAGCGCCATATCCGCTATGCCGATGTCAAGCCTCTCCGCTCCGCCATCAAGACGGAATTCAACATCGAAGGGAATCCCATCCCCAGTTTTATCGACCTGGTCTGCGCCGTGCGGCCGGAACAGGTCACCCTGGTGCCCGATGCCCCGAACGTAATCACCTCGAACGCCGGATGGAACACCGTGACGAGCCGGGAATTCCTGACCGAGACCTGTGCACTGTTCAAGGAAGCAGGCATCCGGGTCTCCATTTTCGTCGATCCGGACCCTGAGATGGTGCGGGGAGCGCTCGCTTGCGGAGCGGACCGCGTGGAGCTGTACACCGCGTCGTACGCCGAGCATTATGCTGCGGACCGCGATGCCGCCGTCGCCCCCTATGTCCGGGCGGCCGAAGCAGCGCGCGAATGCGGCCTGGGGCTCAATGCCGGACACGACCTGAGCCTCGAGAACCTTTCCTGGTACATCCGCAACATCCCCTGGACGGACGAGGTGTCCATCGGGCACGCCCTCATCTGCGATGCGCTGTACATGGGCTTGGAACGCAGCATCGGCGAATATCTTGACCGAATCAGAAATTATTGATTATATTTGCATTTATGAAAAAGTTACCCCTTATTTTGAGCATTTGCGCCCTCGTCGTGGCGATTGTCGCCTGCGTATTTTCCCTGACGGGCGGAGAGAAGAAGGCCGCCAAGGCCGACGAAGCAGCGGAGACCGAGGGAATTCCTGCGGGCTCCATCGTCTATTTCGACTTTGACCGTGTGCTGGAAGAGTACGATATGGCCAACGACCTGCGCAACAACCTGCAGACCAAGATGCAGAACGTGGAGCAGGAACTGAAGAAGAAGCAGAACCGCATCGAGCGGGACCAGAAGACCTTCCAGGACAAGATGAACAAGGGCATCCTGACCACCTCCACCGCCAACGAGCAGTACCAGCGCCTGCAGCAGCAGGCCGCCGCCTTCCAGGAGGAAGCCGCCAAGAAGCAGCAGGAGATGGCCGAGGAGCAGCAGGTGATGATGAACCAGCTCACCGATGCGGTCAAAACCTTCGTGGACAGCTACAACGAGGAGAAGGGCTACGATATGATCCTGGCCTACCAGATGCAGCTGAACATGCCCTATCCGCTGGTGACCGCCACGCCTGCCCTTGACATCACCGACGAGATCATCGCCGGCCTGAATGCCGAGTACGCCCAGAGCAAGGCCAGCAAGTGAGAATCGCCATTCTCTCCTGTTTTCATCCCTACAGGGGAGGAATCGCCCAGTTCAACGCCGGAATCTTTGCGGAGTTGGGCCGGGCGCATCAGGTAAAGGCCTTTAACTTCAAGCGCCAGTATCCCTCGCTGCTTTTCCCGGGCAAGACCCAGTATGTCACGGAGCAGGACGAGGCGCTTCCGGTACCCTCCGAAGCCGTCCTCGACACCATCAACCCCCTGACCTGGATCCGGACCGCCCGTAAGATACGGAAATGGCAGCCGGATATCCTGATCCTGCGCTATTGGATGCCCTTCTTCGCCCCCTCCCTCGGCTTCGTGGCCCGGAGGATGAAAGCCGGCGTGAAGGTCATCGGCATCCTGGACAATGTCATTCCGCACGAGCGCCGTCCCTTTGACGGCCTGCTTACGCGCTACTTCCTCTCCGGGCTGGACGGGGCCGTCACCCTCTGCGAGGAGGTGGGGAAAGACCTCAAGGCACTGCGCGGCACGCTGCCGCATACCGTGCTTCCGCACCCCGTCTATACGCATTTCGGGGAGAAACTGTCCCGCGCCGAGGCGGAAGCCTCGCTCGGCTTGCTGCCGGGCAGGAAGAACCTGCTCTTTTTCGGGCTCATCCGGGAATACAAGGGACTGGACATCCTGATCGAGGCCTTTTCGCAACTGGATGACAGTTATCAGTTGATCGTCGCCGGGGAACCTTACGGCTCCTTCGAGAAATACCAGAAACTCATCGATGCCTGCCCCGGGAAAGAGCGGATCCGGCTCTATCCGGAGTACATCCGCGATTCGGAGGTAAAACGCTGGTTTTCCGCCGCCGATGTGGTCGTCCTCCCCTACCGGAGCGCCACGCAGAGCGGCGTCAGTTCGGTTTCCTACCATTTTGAAGTCCCGATGATCGTCACGGCCGTCGGCGGGCTGGAAGAAGCCATCGGCAAACGCGGCACGGGAATTGTCGCGTCGGAGATCAGTCCTGCGGGCATCGTTTCCTGCATCGAACGCTATTTCGCATCGCCGCAGCTGCAGGAACAGTGCCGGGAAGCCATCCGCGCCGAGAAGGAGCGCCTGGGCTGGGAGAAATTTTGCAAGGACCTTATCGCATTCGCACAAACGCTATGAAAGGCAAATGGGTCATATCCGCGCTGGTGCTGCTTGCTTTTTCGCAGGTGGCCTGCGCGCAGTTGAAACTCTTCCCCGCGAAGGGAAAGCAGGAAATCCTGGACACCACCCGTATGGCGGGCAAGGACAGCGTGGCCGTCGCAGCTGCTGACAGCGTGGCCGCCGCGCCGGTATTCACGCCGCCCTCGACGGTGAAGGTGCAACTGAGGCTCCCGCTGGACGGCAGTGCCGAGCGGAAAGCCGGCTATATGAATTTCTACGAAGGTTTTCTGCTGGGTGTCCGGCAGGCCGCTTCGGAAGGCATCCAGGTGGATTTGGAAGCGACGGAATGCGGCGCGGCCGCTCCCCGGGAGACAGACGGTTTTCACCTGGTGGTGGATGCCGCGCCCGTACAGCAATTGCTTCGCGAAAACAGGGCCGGATGGACGGTGGTTCCCCTGGAGACCGAAACCGAACAGCTCTGCGATTCCTGCCAGGTCGCGCTCATTCCGGGCGGCTGGCAGACGCGTACCGCCGAACTGGCGCGCTGGATCCGCGAGGACTGGAAGCCGTGGGACAAACTCTTCGTCCTGGCCCCGGGCACGGACCCCAAGACCGAATTCCTGAAAAAGGCACTGAAAGACAAAGGCTTGTCATTCACACAATTGGGGAATGATTATCCTCATCAGAATTACGAGAGCATCCGCGGGACAGCCCGCTTCGTCCTGGTGGCCGAAGACCCGGGCTATACCGCCTCGGTGGTCAATTTCCTCTCCGGGCCGGTCAAGCTGAAGAAAGCGGAGACCGTATTCTACTGCTCCTCGAAGGTCCGCTCCTATGCCCGGCGCTTCGAGGAAGATGCCCTGAGCAATGCCAATACCCGGATGGTGAGTTCCTACTGCGTGGATTATACCGAGCCGCAGGTCGACAGTTTCATCCTGGATTTCCGGCACTATTACGGCGCGGAGCCCAACCAGTTCGCCTTCCACGGTTATGATACCGCCCTTTACTTCCTCCGGCTCGCTTCCCTTTACGGGGAGCAATGGGCGCTGGGGCTGGAAAAGGACGCGACCCCGGCGCAGGGGCTGCTGACCGACTTCCGTTTCCGGCACGAGAACGGCGGGAAAGGACTGGTCAATACCGCCTTCCGGAGAATCACCTATGCTGCTGATTTAAGCGAGACCGTGGAGTCAGTGTACGCCCAATAGCGATTTGGCGTTGGCTACGGCTTCCGGTGTAATGGACGCACCGCTGAGCAGGCGGGCGATTTCCTGAATGCGGGCCTCCGGGTCCGCTTTTTTGATGTGGCTGACCGCTCCCCCGTCCGGGAGCAGTTCCTTGCTGACGATAAAATGTGCCTCTCCCTTGGCCGCCACCTGCGGAAGATGCGTGATGGCCATCACCTGCGCGTGTTCTCCCATAGTACAGATCATCGCGCCCATCTTGTCGGCGACGCTGCCGGAGACTCCGGTATCGATTTCGTCAAAGATGAGGGTGGGCATCCCACGGAACTCAGACATCAAGGCCTTGAGGCAAAGCATAATGCGGGAAAGTTCGCCGCCCGATGCACAGCGGGCCAGGGGCGCGGGCGTCCCGCCGTGGGCGGAAAACACCAGTTGCAGGGCATCCCGGCCCGTAGCACCCGGCTCCGCAGGGCTGAGCTGCGCCTCGAAGACAGCCCGTTCGAGTTCCAGGTAACGCAGGTCCCCGGCGATGCGCTCCGCGAAGCGGGGGGCCGCCTGGGCGCGCAGTTCCGACAGCCGGTCCGCCGCAGCCTCATATTCGCGGCGCAGTTGCGAGACCTTATCTTGCAGAACGGCAATCTGCTCATCCAGATGGCCGCTGCCTTCCAGGCGATTTTCCAGTTCCTTCTGCTGCGCGCACAGTTCCTCCACCGTCCGGCAACCGAAGCGCTGGAACAGGGAATAAATCTTGGAAATCCGGTTTTCTACGGCCTCCAGGCGGCTTTCGGAGACATCGACGGAAGCCTCCAACTGCTCCAGGGTGGCGACGATGTCATCAATCTCGATACGGGCCGATGCGAGCCTTTCGCCCAGGGCCTCCGTCTCGGGAAGGAGTTCGTGGATGTGCGAGAGTTTGCGTTCCGCCTCCCGCAGGGCCCGGGTATCGGGCAGTCCCGACGCTTCGGAGAGCGCCTGCTTGATCTGCTCCGCATGGGCGAGCCGCTTCTGCTCCTCTTCGAGTTCTTCCAACTCCCCTTCGCGCAGGGCCGCCTCCTGCAGTTGCGCCAGGCGTGCCTGGTCGTAATCGCTGCGCTGCAGCCCCTCTTCGCGCTCGCGCTGCAGACGGAACAGTTCCGCCTCGGCCGCCCACATCTCCTTGAAGGCCTGTGCGCAGGCTGCCCGCTCCCCTTCCGCTCCGGCGAAACTGTCGAGTACGGAAAGCTGATAGGCGGAACTCGTGAGCAGCAGGCTGCTGTGCTGGGAATGAATGTCGAAAAGTTCGGCGCAAACCTGCTCCAACTGCTGCTGGGGCACCGGCTCGTCATTGATGAAGCAGCGGGAACGGCCCGAGCGGGACAGGGTCCGGCGCACGATCAGTTCCTCCCCGCCCTCCCGCGAGAACTCCGCCTCCACGACGCAGGAATCCGCGCCGGGAGAGATTTTGCTTGCATCCCCCTTGGCTCCGGAAAGCAGGGAAAGGGCGCCGAGCAGAATGGATTTGCCCGCGCCGGTGGCTCCGGTTATGATGATAAGACCCTCCGGGAACTGAATGTCCAGAGAGTCTATCAGGATAAAATTTTTAACGTAGAGGGAACGCAGCATCCGCGACTACTTGGCGGTGTCGTCCGTGTTGGCGACGCGGTAGTAGAGTTCGTCGTTCTCGAACTCGGAAATGGCCACGAGGTCGGGTTTGGGCTGGCGCTCGTAGTATTTGGAGATTTCAATCTGCTCCTTGTTCTCGAAAACCTCTTCCATCGTATCGCGCTCGCTGCGGAAGTCTTCGAGCTTGGCAGAGAGTTCCTTCTTCTCCGCCAGGGCAATCTGGTTGGCCCGCTTGGAGAGGATGACGACGGATTCATAAATGTTGCCCGTAGGGGCGGCGAGACGCTTGACGTCCCGCGTAATGGTGTTTACAGGTATTTTCTTTTCCATACTTCTATTACGGGAGCTTTCCGGCGGAAAGTTTCATTTTTTCTTTTTCACTTTTTCATACAGGGCGTCCAACTCCTTGCGGTAGGAGGATTCGGGGTACTCGCCGATGAAGTTCAGGTAGTCGTCGGTGAAGACCAGGAAGCGCTCCTTCTGCTTGGAAGAGACGGACAGGGACGCGAACTTATAGGAAGCCATCGCCGTGTAGTAGAGGATATCCTCGCGGTAACGGTTGTCCGAATCATCCTTGAGGACATTGCGCAGGGCGACCCGCGCCGCCTTGTAGTCCTCCATCTTGTAGTAGAGCCTGGCGTTCTCGAAAGCCTTCTTGTCCAGGCGCTCTTCCAGGTCGTCGATCATACGGCGGCAGGCGTCGGCATTCACGGATTCGATGTGTTTGGCCAGATACTGGTTCAGGGCCGTCAGGGCCTTGTAGGTCGGCGTCTGGTCCAGTTCGTAGCGCAGCGTGGACTTGTACAGGCAGTTCACGTGCAGGAACTCCGCCTGACTGGCGAAAGGACTTCCGGGGAATTCATTCAGGAAGCGCTCGAAATTGGTTTCCGCCGTATAGAAATCCCGGCCGCGATAGTTGCTCAGGCCCCAGTAGAACTGGACGGTGTCGTCACGCTCCGTTCCGGCGGTGAGCAGCGCCAGGGATTCGAACAGTTTGGCCGCACGGTTGTAACGGCCGGCATTGAAATAGGCGAAGGCCGCCTCATATTTCTGGTCCGCGGTCCCATTGTCGAGCAGCGCGTCGAACTGTCCCTTGCAGGAGGGAATCAGCGGCAGGAGCAGCACCAGCGCAAAGAAGAAGGGAAGGAGGCGTTTCATCTTTTCAGGAATTTTTCCGCGTCGAGGGCGGCGCGGCAGCCGGAAGCGGCGGCATTGACCGCCTGACGGTAATGCGGGTCCTGGACGTCGCCGGCAGCGAAGACGCCCTCCACGGAGGTGGCGCTGCTGCAGCCGTCCGTAACGATGTATCCGTTTTCGTCGGTCTTGACCCAGGGGGAGAAGAGTTCCGACACGGGATGGTGGCCGATAGCGACGAAGAAGCCGTCTATGGCGATATCGAAAGTGCTGCCGTCACTGCGGAGCAGGCGGGCGCCGGTGACGCCGTTCTCATCGCCCAGCACCTCCTGCGTATTGCATTTCCAGAGGATTTTGATGTTGGGGGTATCCTGCACGCGTTTCTGCATCGCGACGGAAGCGCGGAGGACATCGCGCCGCACGATCAGGTACACCTTGCGGCAGAGGCCGGCGAGGTAGGTCGCTTCTTCGCAGGCAGTGTCGCCGCCGCCGACGACCGCCACGTCCTTGCGGCGATAGAAAAAGCCGTCGCAGGTAGCGCAGGCGGAAACGCCCATGCCGCGGAAGCGCTGCTCCGAGGGCAGCCCGAGGTATTTGGCGGTGGCCCCGGTGGCGATGATCAGGGCATCGGCCTCCAGCTGCGCGCCGCCGTCCGTCTTCAGGCGGAAGGGACGCCGGGACAGGTCCGCCTCGACGATGACGCCGCTGCGGATGTCCGCGCCGAGCTTTTTCGCCTGGCTGCGCATATCGGCCATCAACTGGTTGGCATCGACCCCGTCCGGGAATCCCGGGAAGTTCTCTATCATGGTCGTGGTGGTGAGCTGGCCGCCGGGCTCAAGGCCTTCGTAGAGCACCGGAGAAAGTGCTGCGCGGGAGGCGTAAATCGCCGCCGTATAGCCGGCCGGACCCCCACCGATAATCAGACATTTTATTGATTCCATAACTTGCAAATATACAAATTTTATACAATCTTTGTATTTCCATGGCCAGAAGGAGAAAGAAAATACTGGATATCGGACGCTTCAGCGAACTGTTGCGGGACCGGGGCTACCGGGTAACGAAACAGCGCCTGGCCGTACATACGGCGATGCTCACTCTGGGGCATGCGACTGCCGACGAAGTGCTCGAATACATCGAGGACCGGCAGAAGGGCCTGAAGGTCAGCGTCTCGTCCGTGTACAACATCCTTTCCAAGATGGCCGACATGGGCCTGTACAACCGCATCCAGGGCATCGGGAGCCGGATCGTCTTCGACGTGAACCCCGGAAGGCACATCCACCTGTATGACAGCAGGGCCCAGTTGTTCAAGGAAATCGAGGATGACGAACTGACCTCGCTCATTGATGCGCAGCTCAAACGCCGCACATTCCGCGGCTACAGGATGGACCGCTTCGACCTGCACATCATCTGTCATCCTTCCCGCAAGAAGAAAGTCCAATGAAAGGAAAGGCGATCATCGCCGGCGCCGGTCCGGCCGGACTCACCGCAGCCTATGAACTGCTGCGGCAGACGGAAATCGTGCCCGAAGTCTATGAGGAGAGTGCATTCATCGGCGGCATTTCGCGTACCGCCCGCTACAAGGGAAACCACATGGATATCGGCGGACACCGCTTTTTCTCGAAGGAGGATGCCGTTACGCGCTGGTGGGAGGAGATGCTGCCGCCCCAGTTCCCCGACGGCCCCGACCCCGCGCTGACCGACGACGTCATGCTGCTCCGGCAGCGCATCAGCCGCATTTACTTTTTGCGGAAATTCTTCGATTATCCCGTATCGCTGAAGCGGGAAACGCTCGTGGGAATGGGCTTCGAGCGCACGCTGAAGGTGGGATTCGGCTACCTGCATTCCTGCCTCCGCAAGTTGCCCGAAACGAGCCTCGAGAACTTCTATATCAACCGCTTCGGACGGCCCCTCTACGAAATGTTCTTCGAAGATTATACGGAGAAAGTCTGGGGCATCCATCCCTCGCAACTCGGCGCGGACTGGGGCAGCCAGCGCGTGAAGGGGCTTTCAATCACCGCCGTACTGGCCGATATGCTCGCGCGCGCCATGCACCGTTCCCGCAGTGCGGAGAAGGTGCAGACCTCGCTCATCGAACAGTTCATCTATCCGAAATACGGTCCGGGACAACTCTGGGAGAAGGTCGCGGACAAAGTGCGCGAAGGCGGCGGAAGCCTGGCCCTGGAATCCCGCGTATGCGCCGTGAACGTGCAGGAGAACAAGGTGGTGAGCGTCAGCGTGCAGGAGAAGGACGGGAGCGTCAGCGAGCATCCCTGCGACTGCTTCCTTTCCTCGATGCCAGTCAAGGACCTGGTCGCCGCGCTCCGGGGCATCGACATCCCCGCCGACGTGGCCGCCGCAGCGGCAGCCCTCCCCTATCGCGACTTCATCACGGTCGGGCTCTGCCTGGACAAGAAGAAGGTGCTGCGCGAACTGCCCGACACCTGGATCTACATTCAGGAAAGGGATGTAAAACTGGGACGCCTGCAGGTCTTCAACAACTGGTCACCTTACCTGGTGGCCGACCCTGAAAAGACGCTCTGGATGGGCCTGGAGTATTTCTGCACGGAGGGCGATGCGCTATGGGAAATGAGCGATGCGGATTTTATCGCGATGGCCGCCGGAGAACTGGAGAAAATCGGGCTGGTGGAGAGCGGAGCCGTGCTGGACGCCTGCCGCATCAAGGTGCGCAAGGCCTACCCCGCCTATTTCGGCAGTTATGCGCAGATGGACGCGATCCGCACCTTCCTCGACTCGATAGAGAACCTCTGGTGCATCGGCCGGAACGGGCAGCACCGCTACAATAACATGGACCATTCGATGATGACCGCGATGGAGTGCGTGCGCAGCCTCCGGGAAGGAAGCACGGACAAGTCGGCGGTCTGGAACGTAAATACGGATGAAGCGTACCACGAAAGCAAAGAAAGCCGATAGTTCCGCCTTCCTCGACTGGGGCCTGACGGGGCTATGCATCCTGGCGGGGAGCCTCCTGATCTGGCTGTGCTACCCCTACCCTGCGACGATGACCGATTCCTTCGGCTATCTCTTCGCCGCCATCGAGAAACGCTTTCTCGTCTTCCGTCCCTACGGCTATTCGGCCTTCCTGCGGGGAGTGCATTTCTTCAGCCACAGCGTGCTGGCGGTCTTTGTCGCACAGGCGCTGCTCTACTGGCTTTCGCTGACCGCGCTGCTTCGGCTCGTCCGCAAGTATTTCCCGCCGCGCCGCAGCCTGCCCTTCCTGCTGCTGGAAGCCGCTGCCGCGCTCGCGCCCGCCGCACTGTTCATGCTCGACGCCCTGATGGCGGACATCCTCTACTGCAGCCTCCTGCTGCTGATGTGCGCCGGCGGCATCGGGATGCTCAAGGGTCGCTCGATTCCGTGGCTGCTGCTGTATCTGGCCGCGTTCTTCCTGGCGCTGCACACCCGCTATTCGGCGATGTTCCTGCCCCTGGCCTTCGTCCCCGTGCTGCTGTTCCACCGCAGCCGCGTCTACGCCCTGACCGGCATCGCACTTACGGCGGCCATTTTCCTCGTATTCCGCTCCAATATGCAGTCGAATATGCAGAAGGCGGTCGGCGTACGACAGTTCTCGACCGGCTTCGACGGCTGGCAGCTCGCGAACAACGCCATGCACATCCTGCCGCATCTGAGCGATGCGGAACTGAAGAAAATGCCCTCTGACGCCCGCCTGAAGCAGCTGCACAGCTTTTGCCTGCGGAGATATGACAAGGCGATCCTGAGCTATACGCAGGGCGGGAAGAAGGCCGTCTCCGCCTTCCTGTGGAAAAACGACCTCCCGCTCAAGCAGTATATGACGGCGGTTCTAAGCAACGGCCGCAACGGCTATCAGGAGGTCTGGGTCAAGCTGGGAAGCGGACTCTACGCCGATTACGGGAAATGGCTCATCACGCACTATCCCTTCAAGTTCCTACGCTATTATCTGCTGCCGAACCTGCCGGGCGTGTTTTACCCGCGGGATACGGAAATCGTAGGGAACTTCGCGGAGATTCCCGCCGGGAAGCAGGAAATGGTACAGTGGTTCGGCTTGCCGGAAGACCTCGTGATGCGCGAGCGCAGCCCCTTCTTCCGCCGCCAGGTCCGACCCCTGCTCCCTACTCTGGAACTGCTGACCTGGCTGCTGTTCCTCGTCGCCGGCATCTATGCCCTGCGGAAGGGCAGGAAGTATCCCCGGGAGACGAAACAGGTCCTCTGGCTGCTCTTCCTGCTGGGCTTCATCCACTATGGCACCACCCTTTTCGCCACACCCATCGTCCTGCGCTACTGGCTACCGATGCACGCGGTCAAGTTGGTTTTCGCCTGGATTGCCCTGCGGGAGGGCCGCTGATCCACCCGCGTTGTCTCCCTGCTGCCCTGACGCGATACCCCGCATAATTTCCCTCCCGACACCGGTGAGATGTCCTGCAAAGCCGGTACTTTTGCCAAAAATGGCCGTTTTTGGACAAAAATGGTGCCCATAGGGCAGTAAAAATGCTGAAAATCACGGTTTTTTGGCAAAAGTGGAGCGCGGAGCGAGCCCTTTTGTCGAGCTCAGCACAGCGTCCCATCTGTAGCTGCCGGAGGGCGTATATTCCGGCAGCGGTGCCTCTCTTCGGGCGGAGAGCCCCTTCAGCTCTGCAGTACGCTGGAGCTTAGTCAACTCTGAGCTCAAAGTTCCCTCGCAACACCCTCTTCAAAGGAGTAGAAACTGCCGTCCGAAATCACGACATGGTCCAACAGCTGCAGCGTGAAGGCCGAAAGGGCCCGCCTGAGGCTGTTGGTCCCGTTGATGTCCGCGCGGCTGGGATTGGGGTCGCCGGAAGGATGGTTGTGCACCAGGATCAGGGAAGAAGCGCCCCGTTCCAGGGCCGCCCGGGCAATCTGCTTGACATCCAGCGAAGTGGAAGCCCAGCCGCCGGAGGTCATCTTCTGGCAGTCGATGGGAATATTCCCGACATTCAGGTAGATCATCCAGAGTTCTTCGTGGTCCAGCCCCTTGAGGCGGGGCAGCATATACTCCGCCACCGCCCGGCCGCAGGAGAGCGGAGTGCGTTGCAGCGCCGGCTTTTCGGCCAGGAAACGGCGTCCCAGTTCCAGCGCGGCCATCACCGAAGCCGCCTTGTAGGGACCGATGCCCTTGAAGGCGCTGACGCCTCTCCCGGACAGGGAGAACAGCCCGCCCAGCGTGCCTCCTGCCGCCGCCAGCAGCCTCCGTCCCTGCTCCAGTGCCGTTTCGCCCCTGGCTCCCGTACGCAGCAGTATCGCCAGTAATTCCCCGTTGCTCAGCCCCTCCGGCCCCCGTTCGAGCATTTTCTCCCTCGGCCGCTCCTCCGCCGGTAAATCTTTCATTCCCATCTTCTTTCTTCATTAACGGGCTAAAGATGAAGGTAAGAATTGTAAAAAACATACAAAAACATAAAAATGCTTATCTTTGGAAACTTGAAATAACCACATTTGTATGAAAACGATAGTAAAAATGACTTTGATTGCCCTGGCGGGTCTTTCCGCCGCAGCCTGTAAGCCCCAGAAAGAAAAAGATTTCAGATACACCCTCGATCAGTTCGCAGACGTCAAGGTCATGCGCTATACCGTCCCCGGATGGGAGGAACTGAGCCTTCAGCAGAAGGCCTACGCCTATCACCTCGCCGAGGCGGCCAAGTGGGGAAACGAAATCCTCTGGGACCAGAACTGCAAGCATAACATTACGCTCAAGCATACCCTGGAGGCCATTCTGAAAGACTACAAGGGAGACCGCGGAACGGCGGATTACGCCGCCTTTGAGGAATACGCCAAGCGCGTCTTCTTCTCCGCCGGCATCCACCATCACTATGCGGAGGACAAGTTCTTCCCGACCTGCCCGGCGCAGTATTTCGATTCCCTGATGGAAGCCGTCGGTACGGCTCCGGAGACGCGGGAACTGCTGCTTGCCTATATGTATGATCCGGAACTTTATCCGCAGCGCCGCAGCACCCGCACGGACGGGGATATCGTAAAACTCTCCGGCGTCAACTTCTATGACGGCGTCACCCGCGCCGAGGTGGAGAACTACTATGCCTCCATCGAGGACAAGAATGACCCGCACCCTATTTCCTATGGCCTGAATACCAAGGTGGTCAAGGAAAACGGACGCGTCGTGGAACTGCCTTGGAAGTCCGGCGGCATCTACGGCCCCGCCATCGACAAAATCTGCGAGGAGTTGGAAGCGGCTTCCGCCTATGCTGAGAACGAACTGCAGAAGCAGGCCCTGGAGCGTCTTGTGGCCTATTATCGCAGCGGCGACCTCAAGGAATGGGACGCCTTCAATATCGAATGGGTCAAAGACACCCTCGGGACGGTGGACTTCGTCAACGGCTTCGTCGAGGACTACAACGACCCCCTCGGCTGCAAGGGCTCCTGGGAAGGGCACGTCAACATCAAGGATGCGGCGGCGTCCAAACGCACGGAACTGCTGGCGGCGAACGCACAGTGGTTCGAGGACAATTCTCCCACCGACCCGCGCTTCAAGAAGAGCACGGTGAAGGGCATCAGCGCCAAGGTCATCAATGCGGTCTGCCTCTCCGGCGATGCCTACCCGTCCACGCCCATCGGCATCAACCTGCCCAACGCCGACTGGATCCGCAAGGAATTCGGTTCCAAGTCCGTCACCATCGCCAATATCACGCACGCCTACGATTTCAGTGCCGAGGAAATGCCCAACAGCACCCTCAAGGAATTCGCCTGGGACGAAGCGGAAATCGAACTCGCGCACAAGTGGGGTTCCTACGCCAGCGAAGTGCATACGGACCTGCACGAATGTCTCGGACACGGCTCCGGCCAGTTGCTCCCGGGCGTTTCCGCCACGGCGATGGGAGAGTACGCATCGACGCTCGAAGAAGCGCGCGCCGACCTCTTCGGCCTGTGGTTCGCCGCGGATCCGAAGCTCGTGGAACTGGGCATCATGCCCGATCCGGAGGCCTACAAGGCTGAATATGCGGGGTATATCCGCAACGGCCTGATGGCGCAGTTCACCCGCGTGGAACTGGGCCGGCCGAATACCGAAGCCCATATGCAGAACCGCAAGCTCATCGCCGAATGGTGCTACGAGAAGGGCGGCTCCATCGAAAAGCGCGAACGCGACGGAAAGACCTATTTCTGCGTGACCGATTATGCCCTGCTGCGCGAGCAGTTCGGCGAATTGCTGGCGGAAATCCAGCGCATCAAGTCAGAGGGGGATTATGCGGCGGGCAAGGCCCTGGTGGAGACCTATGCGGTCAACATCGATCCGGAAATCCACCGCGAGGTGCTGGAGCGCTACAAGGCGCTCGGACTCAAGCCCTACGGCGGCTTCCTGAACCCCGACATCGTCCCGGTAGAGAAGGGCGGTGCCATCGTGGATTACAAACTGGTCTATCCGGAAAGTCTGCTGGGCCAGATGCTCAGCTACACCAGGTACAATACGCTTTAAAGGGCCCTCTCAGTTTAATAATTGGGCCAAAAAGTGAAACGGGAAGGACCTTGGGTCCCTCACGTTTCAAAATATACGGCAAAAAATGAAAAGTGCGGGCCCCAAGGCAGCACTTTTCTTAATATACGGCCGTGTCGGAGCTGAAGGGGCTCTCCGCCCGAAGAGAGGCACCACTGCCGGAATATACGGTCTCCGGCAGCTACAGATGGGACGCTGTGCTGAGCTCCGTGAAATGGCTCGCTCCGCGCCCCACTGTTGCCTAGGGCTAAATCCACGGGCATTGCTTTTTTATGAGGGCACCACTTTTGCCAAAAAACCGTGATTTTCAGCATTTTTACCGCCCTATGGGCACCATTTTTCTTGAAAAACGGTCATTTTCGAGAAAAGTACCGCCCTCACAGGGCGATGCCTTGCTCCCGGGAAGCGGCGTCAGTCCGAAGGGCCGGGAAGGACAACTGGATGTCGGCTGCCGGCGAGGAGCGAGCGGTGCTGCATCCGGAGGACGTGGCCACCCGCGGCCACGGGGAGCGGGAGGGGCCCGCAAGATACGAGTTATCACGGAGTGATGACGAAGTAGATTGTGGGAGGGTCCGGAGTGAGCGGAGCGAACGGAGTTCCTCC
>JAEEJZ010000080.1 GCA_016282145.1 Bacteroidales bacterium
AGGCCCAGGCTCATGCAGGCACCGATGACTTTCACCACCGGCGTATTGTTCATCAGGGTCGCCAGGTCGTTCACGGTGACGAATTCGGTCACCTTGAGCACCTTCTGCTCGGCGGCGGCGAGTTCCATCTCCTCCGCGGTACGCTGGGCGGCAAGTTCGCGCTTCTCCTTGCGGTACTTCGCACCGAAGTTGCTCTTCTTGCCCTCGTTCATCCGCGCGTAGGTCTCTTTGACCTGCTTCTGGATTTCCTTGCGCTGTTCTTCGAGTTCCGCTTCGGTCAGCACCGTCTTCACGCGGTCGCGCTTGCGGCCCTTTCCGGGCGCATTCTGCGGTTGGGGCTGCTGTTTGCCGCCCTTCTTGGGATTCCGCTCGATGGTGGCACCGGCTTTCGCCACATCCACCTTCTGCGTTCCCTTGCTGATGCGTTCGCGCTTGCCCTTGGGTTTCTTTTCGAACTGGCTGAGGTCGATCTTACCCACGACGGTAAACGGCGATGCGGCAGCAGCCGCTGCTGCAGGAGCGGGCGCAGGGGCCGCCGGGGCTTCGGGCTCCGGTTCGGGCTCCGCGACAGGTTCCGGTTCCTGGACCGGCTCCGGTTCAGGGGCAGGTTCAGGCTCTGCGACCGGCTCCGCCTCAGGAACGGGTTCCGGTGCAGGCGCGGGTTCAGGCTCCGCCACCGGCGCGGGTTCGGGTTCCGGCGCAGGCTCCGGTGCGGGTTCAGGCTCCACCACCGGTTCCGGTTCGGGTTCCGGTTCAGGTTCGGGGGCGGGCGCCGGCGTGAAGATGTTGCTCTTGATGTTGACGATGGTCTCCATCTCCTCCTCTTCGGGCGCCGAAGCACGCGAAGCGCTCTTGCGGCCGCTCTTCTCCAGGATTTCGGCCATCTTGATGTCCACCTTCTCCGCCGCCTCCTTCATTTCCAGGTCCTTGCCGAACTGCTTGTCCAGTGCGGGAAGGTACTCGTCGGAAACTTTGGCGTTGGGGTTGTCGTCCTCCACTTCAGCCCCCTGCTTGCGCAGGAAACTCACCAGGTCCTGAAGACCGATGTTATACTGTCTTAAAAGTTTATTGATCCGTATTTCAGCCATAGGGACTCTTTAAAACGATTATTCAAATTCAGCACGCAGGATCTGCAGCACTTCTTCCACGGTCTCATCTTCCAGGTCCGCACGTTTGGCGATATCCTCGGCGGACAGGGCAAGCACGCTCTTGGCGGTATCGCAGCCGATAGCCTCCAGGCGGTCGATCACCCACTGGTCGATTTCGTTGGAGAATTCGCTCAGCAGCACGTCCTCCTCCTCTTCGGAGCCATCCTTCGGGAGTTCCCTCCAGACTTCGATTTCACGGTCTACCAGCATTCCGGCCAGCTGCACGTTGCAACCGCCGCGGCCGATACCCTTCTTCACTTCCTCGGGCAGCATGAACACCTTCACCTTGTCGCCGGGCTCGCCCATGTCGATATAGGACACGCGGGCGGGGTTCAGCGCGCGCTGGATCATCAGCTGCGGGTTCTGCGTCCACTGGATCACGTCGATGTTCTCGTTGCGCAGTTCGCGCACGATGCCCAGGATACGGCCGCCCTTCACGCCGATGCAGGCGCCGATCGGGTCGATGCGGTCGTCATAGGACTCGACGGCCACCTTGGCCCGCTCGCCGGGTACGCGGACCACCTTCTTCACGGTGATCAAGCCGTCGGCGATTTCAGGCACCTCCTGCTCGAAGAGCCGCTCCAGGAATTCGGGGCTCACGCGGGACAGGGTGATGTAGGGAGTGGTATTGTTGCGCATCTCCACGCTCTTGATGATGGCGCGGATGTTGTCGCTCTTCTTGAAACGCTCACCGGGAATCTGCTCGGATTTGGGCAGGTGGAGGTCGTTCCCGTCCTCGTCCAGCACGAGGGCCTCCTTGGACCAGGCCTGATAGACCGCACCGCCGAAGAGTTCGCCCACCTTGTCTGAGTACTCCTTGTAGCGATTGGCCTTCTCGATGTCCATGATGCGGCCCTGCAGGTTCTGACGGATATTCAGGATGCCGCGGCGTCCGAAGGAAGCCAGGCTGAGTTTCTTCGCGTACTGGTCGCCGATTTCATAATCGTCGTCCCCGCTGTCGGCCTTCACCTGCTCGAGCGTCATCTCCGCGTTGGGGTTTTCCACCTCCTCCACGATGTCGAAGTTTTGGTAAATCTCACAGGTTCCCTTGTCCACGTTCACGATGACGTCAAAGTTGTCGGACGAGCCGAAGGTCTTGGCGATCTGCGTCAGGAACACATCCTTGAGTACGCCCATCATCACAGGGCGGTCAATGTTCTTTTCCTCCTTAAAATCCTTAAAGGCATCAATAAGGGTGATAGGTTTCTCTTTCTCCATGGTTTTTATTTATTCTTTTATCGATTTCAAAAGGGCGTCGGCCTGCTCGGCACTGATGCCGGCGGAGCCCACGGTCAGCGAATAATCCTCGACATCGCGGTCGAAGGCGGCAAGGATGGCCCGGTGGACCGACTCGCAGTCCTCCAGATCGGCACCCCCGTCCTTGTCAAGGATCAGTTCAAAGATGTTGTCATCGTCGTTAAACAGGGTTTCCACAATCCGGCAACCCCTCGCCTGCGCAGCTGCAGATGCGATTTCTTCGAATTTCTGTCTATCCATCACTTTTTCTTTCCAGTACGAAAAAAGAGACCTGTACGGCCTCTTTCTCGCAACACGGATGCAAAGATAAGACAATTATTTGAGAAAACAAAGACTTTCCGGCCCCTCGTTGAAAAGCAGGTCCATCACGGAAAGCCCTGGGACGAAGCCGAAGCGGTCGCGGAACACCTGCCAGTACGGGCGCTCCAGCCCCAGGTCACGCAGCACGGTATCCGGACGCTTGGGGTGCAGGGCCTCCCGGTAATCGTCCGGCATTCCCCCTTCGGGGACAAATTCCCGGAGCGCTTCCAATTTCGGGGCGATGCCGATTTTCGCACAGAAAAAGCGGATGAGCCGCAGGTTCAGTTCCCAGAGCGTATCCGGGCGGGATTCCAGCACTTCCCACAGCGCATCCCGGTAATACAGGAAAAAGGGAGAGCTCTCGTAGGCCGTAGCGATGGCCCGGCGGGTCTTCAGCAGCCAGGGCGTGGAATAATCCACCCGCACCTCACTCACCGGTGTATGGAAAAGGTCATCCCCGTGCACGACGGGCACATTCAGGTCTTCCGGTCCGCCCGCGGTCAGAATCCGGCAACGGTTCCGCCAGCTCTGCTTGACATAGTGGCTGGATGCATCGAGCCAGACCGTATCCCCGGCCTGCGCGAGCAGCGCGAAGTACGATACGGGCGGAAAATATGCGGTTGCGAGCAGCAAATGTTATTCGATGGCACCTTTTTCGCGCAGCAGGTCATCGGCGCGGACGATACCGCGCTTCGAGCCGCGGATGAAGGAGAGGATGTTGTCCCTTTCTTCCGAAGGCGGGAACCCTTCCTCCACGCGGGCGCAGGCGTCAGAGATATTGTAGCCCTGGTAATAGATGGTATCGTAGATGTCCTTGATGTTGCGGATGACGTTGGAGTCGAAGCCGCGGCGCCGCAGACCGACGATATTGATGCCTGCATAGCAGATGGGCACGCGGCCGCAGATCGAATAAGGCGGGATATCCTTGTTCACGCCCGTCATTCCGCCGACCATCGCGTGGCAGCCGATATGGCTGAACTGGTGCACCTTGGTACCGCCGCCGATGATGGCCCAGTCGTCCACGTCCGTCTCGCCGGCGATCCCCACGAAACTCACGAGGATGCAGTGGTTCCCCACGCAGCAGTCGTGCGCGATGTGGACATAGGACATGATCAGCACATCGTTGCCGATCTTCGTCACGCCCTTCCCGCTGGCCTTCGTGCCGCGGTTGATGGTGGCGCATTCGCGGATGGTCACGCGGTCGCCGATCTCCACCCAGGTCACTTCCCCTTCGAACTTGAGGTCCTGGGGAACGGCCCCGACGACGGCGCCGGGGAACACGGTGCAATTCGCGCCGATTTTGACATAAGAATAGATGGTAGCGTGATCGAGGACCTTGGTTCCGGGACCGATTTCCACATTGTCGTCAATAAAGGAAAAAGGTCCTACCTCGACGTCTTCCGCGAGTTTTGCGCCGGGATGAACCAACGCCAGAGGATGAATTTTAGCCATTATATAAAACTTTACTTATCTCTTTTGCCGCCAGGGTATTCATACGGTGCCCCGGCTTGTAAGCCTCCACCTTCGCCTTGAGGAATCCTCCGCAAAGCCGCAGGTCGCCCAGCACGTCCAGCAATTTGTGCCGTCCGCATTCGTCCGGGAAGCGGAGTCCGCCACGGGCATAGCAGCCCGGTTCGCGGGACATTCCCTCCGGCAGCGGCAGGCCGAACAGGCGCAGCCACAGGCGGATCTGCCACAGGGGAACCTTATTTTCCACCACGACGATGGCATTCTCCAGGTCTCCGCCCTTGATCATGCCGAGCAGGACCAGACGCTTCAACTCGTGGAAGAAGCAGAACGTCCTGCAGGGGCCGATCTGCGTCGCAAAATCCACGGAGGGATCCCAATGCACCGTCTGTACCCCCAGCACCCTGGAGTTAAAATCGATGGTCACCTCGTAGGAAGGCTGGTCGGCGGGCGTGATCCTGAGGTAAGCCCCCGTGCGCGGATCCTCCACGACGACCGGTTCCCGCAATTCCATCCACTGCCGCTCCGCCTCCTGTTCCACGATGCTGTCCGCAGTGAAGGCCTCCACGTAAGGGGCGGCACTGCCGTCCAGGATCGGGGCCTCCTGCCCATCGAGACGGACCAGGGCATTGTCGATGCCCAGTCCCGTCAAAGCGGCTAGCAGGTGCTCGACGGTACGCACCGACACTTCCCCGTTGGAAATCATCGTGCTTCGCGCCGTGCGTGAGACATTCGCCGCGAGAGCGTCCACGTAAGCCCCTTCGCCCAGGTCAGTCCGCAGAAAGCGCACACCGGTGTTTTCCGGTGCAGGCCCTACGGTCATGTGTGCGATTTTTCCGGTATGGAGCCCCTTCCCCTCGAATCTAAACTCCCGCTGTAAGGTTCTCTGTCTCATATAGCGGGCAAAGATAGGAATAATTTTTCAAACCACCCCTATTCGAGTCCGCTCTGCTTGAACTTTGCGTATGCTTTGAGGAAAGTCCGGTGCGGAAGGGCCGGGCTGCCGAAGTAATATCCGCTCTTACGGATATCCCCGATAACGCCCGTCTGTGCACAGAGCGTCGTGTCCGGGGCGACCTTCAGATGCCCCGCGACACCCACCTGTCCGGCAAGGATGCAACGGTCCCCGATCTCCGTGGACCCGGCAATACCGCACAGAGCAGCCATGGCGACGTGCTCGCCGATCTTGGCATTGTGCGCGACGACGCAGAGGTTGTCGATGCGCGCCCCGTTGCCGATGATGGTGGATTCCATCGGCGCCTTGTCTATGGTCGCATTGGAGCCGATTTCCACGTCGTTGCCGATGACCACGTTGCCCAGATGCTCGATTTTCTTCCAGCTGCCGTCTTCCTGACGCACATTGCCGAAGCCGTCGTCCCCGATGACGCAGCCCGCGTGCAGGATACAGCGGTCGCCGATGACCGTATCGGCAAAAATCACTGCGCCCGGATAAATGATGCAGTCGTTGCCGATGCGGACATTTTCGCCGATGGTGACATTGTCGCAGATGCGCGTCTGGGCGCCGATGCGGGTCTTGGCGCCGATGGTCACGTAATCCCCCACCCAGACGCGCGAACCCAGGGAAGCGCTGAACGCGATGCGGCAGCGGCCGCGATGGCGGCGGAACTGCTTCTTCTTGTTCTTGACATAGGCAAGCAGCTGGGCCAGCGCATCATAGGGGTTCGGGGTCCGCACGAGCGTCAAGCCTTCCGGCAGCGCCTGCCGGGGCCGGAAATCCTCGGCGACGAGCATGATGGATGCCTTGCTCGTGTAAAGGTAGTGTTCGTATTTCATGTTGGCAAGGAAGCAGAGCTGCCCCTTCTTGCCGTGTTCGATCTTTGCAAATGAGGTTACGGTTTCATCCGGGTTGCCCTGCACGGAGCCGCCCAAAGCCGCAGCCATTTCTCTAGCCGTCAGTTTCATAGTTCATTAAAAGCGCCAGCCGAGGGTAACAACAACGTCCCAGAGGGTTCTGTTCACGCTCATCCGCGGAGAAGTCGCATCCGGGATGGGGTTGTTGTCCTTATCGACGGCAACATAATCGCCGTAAAGGTACGGATAATAGCTGTAAGTAGGAAATGCATTGTAACGGACGGCGCCATCGATGAAGAACGAGCCCCTCGAAGCCCAGCCCAGGCCGAAGCTGACGGACCAGTCGTACTTGCCCGCATTGCGGCTGGTGTTGAGGGTTCTCATCCCGGACTTGAAAGCGTCCAGATCCGCGTACCACGCACGCACATCCACGAGCCGGCCCTCGTTGTCAGTCCAGATGCGTTCGGGCGTACCCGTCAGCGTATAGCCTGCGCGGATCGAGAAGCCGGGCAGCGGGCGCACCTCGGCGCCAAGACGCATGGCGTGCGAGTTGCCGAGGAAGAGGCCCAGGGCCTCGTTGGAGGTAGCGAAATAGTCATCGTTGCTGAAGGTGGAGCGCTCGCGATAGCGGGTTCTGCCAAAGGCGGCCATCTCATAATCGGCACTGATCAGGCCCCAGGTACCGAGCGTGAAGGCCAGACCCGCATTGAAACGCCAGGGGCCGGAGAAATTGTAATCGTAACTTCCGCTCGGAGAGGAGGCGTTTCCGCGGACATCCCCCTCTTTTGAGGAGAGGAAGACGCTGGTCACCGCATTCGAGTACCCTTCGCTGATGCCGTACGCGACAGGAGTCTGGACGGCCGCACCGATACGCATGAAATCCAACGGGCGCCACAGTACGCCGGCCTTGCCGTAAACGCCCACCGTCGTGGAACTGTATGCGTAGCTGTATTGCGCCGAACTGAAGTTGGCCAGAAACTCGCTGCCGTCCGATTTCTTGAACGAGATCGGGAACTGCTCGGGATCCAGGGCCGATTCGCTGTACACTTCGTTGTATTGGTAGCGGATGATGGGAATGCCCAGATTGACGCCGAAGTACAGTTTGTCATTGACGTTGAACCCCAGGTTGAGCACCATGTCGTTCTTGGTTCCGGAACGTTTGACCTGCGAACGCTGGCGCAGTTCGCCCGGGACATAGTGATAGGCGTGACCTTCCTCGTCCTTGGCCAGCAGTTCATTGCCGCCGATATAGCTACGGTCCGCATCCGGAACCGTTCCCAGCATATAGGCCCGGTAGGAAGAGATCATCGCCCAGTCGAGGTTGGGATTGTCATAGGCGTAATTGCTCCCCATTTCCGCAGGGGAAATGCCCTGTGCCGCTGCCGCCATATTGCCGAAGAAGGACGTGACGTTGTTCCTGTTTTCTCCCGCAAAATATTCGAGGTAGTTGTTCGAGACATTGTTGACGACGGAGAAAGTGACGTTGCGCAGGCCCGAGATGCGTCCGGTGTTGAAGCAGAGGGAGAAGCCCACGGAAGGCAGCGTGAAACGCGTAGCGGATTTCGAGATGCTCATGCCGGGCGAGAATTCCACCTGGCCGTAATTGAAGACCGCCGATCCCGCCGGGTTGATGCCGATGCTGCCGATGTCGCCCCCCACTGCCGTCACGGCATTGCCCATACCGAGCGTGCGGGCCGTTCCGTAATAGTGGTTGCCGCCGAGACGGGCGGCGAAGTCCACGTCGTTCTGGGCGCTCGCAGCAAACAGCGGCGCCAGACTTATTGCCATTATTGTTATTATCCGTTTCATATCGTATTCCTTTATTGTTTATCGTTCGTTTTCTCCTGTCCGGGTAAATGCAGCCTTATATTGCCGCTCCGATTGTCCAACCTGCAACAACGGGTACTTGTTGCTTCGCAACCCTATCCGGGTAAATGTACCCTTACGTTGCAGCTTGGACAGTTATTGTCGCGGCAGCAACAATGGTTTTTACCTCCGGCCGCCGCCGCGGCTGCTGCCGCCTCCGCTGTGGGAACCGCCTCCGCCATAGCCACCTCCGCTGTAAGAACTTCCGCCACCGTAGGAACGGCTACTGCTGCCCGAGCTGTAACTGCTGCTGGACGAGGAGTTGTAACTGCGGGAGTAGGAACTGCTACTGCTGCTACTGCTACTACTGCTGCTTCGGCTGCTGCTGGCATCATAGTTATAGCCGCGGCTGTGGGTGATGCTGCTGCCGGAACTGCGGCTGCCGGAAGAACTGCCGCTGCTGGTGGCCCGGCCGGAACCGCCGGTAAAGGAGCTGGTGCCGGAAGCGCCGTAACTGCGGCTCAGCGATCCGCTGTAACTGGAACCGGTATAGGAAGCCGGACGGCCGGAAACCGAACCCGAATGGATGCCGTGCCCGCCGCCGAACTGCGGTCCGTTGCTGTGACGGGGCGCCGGACGGTAGCCGTAATGATGCGGGTAGTACGGACGGTAATACGGGCGGTAGTACCAGGGATCGTAGTACCACGGATCATAATACCAGGGGTTGTAGTATCCGTAGTAGCGGGGACCGTAATACCAGGAGTTGTAGAAACCGTAGGAAACCATCCAGGGAGCGACCCACCAGGCATTCCAGGCATAGTCGTAGCGGTTGTCCTGGAGGACGACATATACCGTATCCCGCGCCGTGGCCGCCGCCTCCTGTTTGGCAGCGATGTTGCGACGCGCCATCGCATCGAAATCCTCGACGGTGTAAAGCGGCTTGGGCGCAGCCTCCGCCGCAGCATAACGGGTATAGATCCCATCCGCATAGCGCTGCTGGGACGAGTATTCGGCAAAGGTCCCGCATGACATCACCAACATCAGGACGGGAAGGGAAAGAATCAAGCTACGTTTCATAGTTTACCTCCTTTCAACAAAAAATTATATCTTTGCACCCGCAACGATTGTGCCGAAATGCTTTCACGCACGACCGCTCGTTGCAAATTAACGAAAAAATCACGGAAAATCCGTCAATATTATGGCAAAAGAAGTTACCCAGCGTTCAGAAAATTATTCCCAGTGGTATAATGATCTCGCCCTGAAGGCAGACCTGGCCGAGCAGTCGGCAGTCCGGGGATGTATGGTCATCAAACCCTATGGTTATGCCATTTGGGAGAAAATGCAGTCCGTGCTGGACGGGATGTTCAAGAAGACCGGCGTCCAGAACGCCTATTTCCCGCTTTTCATCCCCAAATCCTTCTTCAGCCGCGAAGCCGAGCATGTGGCCGGATTCGCCAAGGAGTGCGCCGTGGTCACCCATCACCGGCTCAAGAACGACCCGGACGGCAAAGGCGTCATCGTAGATCCGGAAGCCAAACTGGAGGAAGAACTCATCGTCCGCCCCACTTCGGAAACCATCATCTGGAGCACCTATAAGAACTGGATCAAATCCTGGCGCGACCTGCCCGTGCTTTGCAACCAGTGGTGCAATGTCGTCCGCTGGGAGATGCGTACGCGCCTCTTCCTCCGCACGGCGGAGTTCCTCTGGCAGGAAGGCCATACCGCACACGCCACCGCCGCCGAGGCCGAAGCCAAGGCGCAGGAGATGGTGCAGGTTTATGCGCGTTTTGCCCGCGAGGTGATGGCCCTGCCCGTGATCGTCGGGCACAAGAGCCCCAACGAGCGCTTTGCCGGTGCCCTGGACACCCTCACCATCGAGGCGATGATGCAGGACGGGAAGGCGCTGCAGGCGGGTACTTCGCATTTCCTCGGACAGAATTTCGCCAAGTCCTTCGATGTGCGCTTTACCAACAACGAAGGCAAGGAAGAGTATGTCTGGGCGACCTCCTGGGGCGTAAGCACCCGCTTGATGGGCGCCCTGATCATGGCACACGGCGACGACAACGGACTGGTCCTGCCGCCGGCCCTCGCCCCCATCCAGGTGGTGATGGTGCCCATCTACAAGACACAGGAGGAGCGCGAGGCCGTCCTGGAGAAGATGGCGCAGCTGAAGACCGGACTGGAAGCGCTCGGGCACAGTGTCAAGGTCGACGACCGCGATACGCTCCGCCCCGGCTTCAAGTTCGCCGAATGGGAACTGAAAGGAGTTCCCGTGCGTCTAGCGATGGGCGCGCGCGACCTTGCCGCAGGTACGGTCGAGGTGGCGCGGCGCGATACGCTGGAGAAAGTGACGATGCCGCTCGAGGGAATCGAGGCGCACATCTCGGCGCTGCTTGCGCAGATCCAGCAGAGCATCTACGACAAGGCGCTCGCCTTCCGCGACGCGAATGTCGAAAAGTGCGACAACTGGGAAGAATTCAAGACGAAGATCCAGACCGGGAAGTTCCTGCTTTGCCATTGGGACGGAACGGCGGAGACGGAGCAGGCCATCAAGGATGAGACCAAGGCGACGATCCGCTGCATTCCCGTTGACAGTTATGTCTGCGAGGAGGAAGGGGTCGACATTTATTCCGGAAAGCCCTCGCATCAACGGGTGGTCTTTGCTATTTCCTATTAATCAAGAATAAAGTTCATTGATATGCAGTACAAAAGATTGATTGTGGCGGCGGCGATGGCCGCGCTGTGCAGCGGGGCGTATGCCCAAAATCCGGCCGAAGCGGCGGAAGCTGCGGCAAAGGCGATTGCCGAGGCGCCGGTGCAGGAAGCGCCGGCCCCGAAACCTGTATATTGGACCCGTTCCCTCGTCCTGGACCTGGGTTTCAACCAGACCGGACTGGTCAACTGGGCGGCGGGCGGTTATAACACCGTCGCATTGGCCGCCAGTCTGGACGGCAAGATCAATTATGCCAAGGACCTCACCAAGTGGGACAACCGCCTGCAGATGGACTATGGCTTTTTCTGGTCGGCCGACAAAGCGACAATCCTCCAGAAGAGCACGGACCGCATCTATCTGGAAAGCAAGTTCGCCTACAAGACCAGCAAGGACAGCAAGTGGGATTATACCGCAGGCCTCGATTTCAAGAGCCAGTTCTCCGATACCTGGGGAGATTATGACAAGGACAGTGAAGGGAAATGGACCGGAAAGGACCTGAAATCCGCCTTCTTCTCCCCCGCTTACCTGAACCTGGCGCTGGGTATGCAGTGGACCCCCAATGAGTGGTTCAACATCAACCTCTCGCCGCTGGCCGGCGGTATGGTGATCTGCACCGATGAGAGGGATCCCCTGCGCAAGACCTATGGCATGCCGGAAACCGAGCCGGGCTCGGGCATTTACCGCCCCGTCCTTTTCCAGTTCGGTGCGCAGGTCAAGGCCAATGCGAGGGCTTCCATCAATGACAAGTTCAGCGTGGAGACGCAGCTGGTACTCTTCTATGACTACATCAACCGGCCGCGTTATTCCGGATTCCCGATCCGCGTGAACTGGGACAACAAGATCAGCTGGATGATTTCCAAACTCTTCAAGATCGGCCTGAACACCTGGCTCATCTATGACCCGTTCGTCGCCTTCGACGATATCCCGGACGGCAACGCCTTCGGCAAGGTTCAGTTCAAGGAATTCCTGTCCATTAACTTTACCTGGTCCATCGCGAACAAGAAATGATGCTACTGGCAGTCAGCGGCGGCATCGATTCGATGTACCTGATGCACAGGGCCCCCAGGCTTTTCCCGGGGGCTTCTTTTGCGGTCGCTCACTGCAATTTCGGCCTTCGTGACGCGGAAAGTGATGCGGATGAAGCCTTCGTCCGCTCCGTCTGCGCCGAAAAGGGTCTACCCTGCCTGGTGAAGCGCTTCAATACGGCCGCCTACGCAGCATCGAAGGGCATTTCCATCGAAATGGCGGCGCGCGAACTGCGCTACGGATGGTTCACCGACTTGTGCCGCGGGACGGCGGCGGAACTCTCCGGCACCGGACTCTCCGGCTTTGAAGCGGTCGCCGTGGCGCACAATGCCAACGACAACGCCGAAACGCTGCTGCTGAACCTGATCCGCGGCTGCGGGATGCGCGGCCTGTGCGGTATGGCGGAAAAGGGCATCGTCCCCGGATCGGACGGCATTCCCCTGCTGCGTCCCCTGCTGGGGCTCGAACGCGGGGAGATCGTCGCGTGGATGACCAAGGAAGGGCTGGCCTGGCGGGAGGACAGCAGCAACGCGCAGAGCGGCTGCCGGCGCAATGTACTCCGGAACGAGGTATTCCCCCTCCTGCAGCAGCTCAACCCCTCGCTGATTGCAACCCTGCGGCAGGATATGCGGCATTTCGCCGAAGGGAATGCGATCGCCGAAAGTTATTGGGAGGCGTTCGCTGCGCAGAGCGGCGGCTTTGCCGGGAAAGGCGTCGACATCGACGTACTGCTGGGCTTTGCGCACTGGGAATACCTGCTCTGGCATTGCCTGGAGCCCTATGGCTTCAGCCTTCCGACCTTCGGGAAACTCGTTTCGCTGTTGGAGCTGTATGCTTCGGAGCCGCGCGGCAGCGTCACCATCAGCGGCAAGTCCTTCGAATCGCCGCAATGGATCCTGGAAATCAAAAAGCATTTCCTCAAAATCAGCCCGAGACCATGCGAAGGACGCTGACCCTGATCCTATTTTTGACGGCAGCCCTCGCCGCCGGTGCCCGCGCCCGCTATGACACGACTTATATCCGGCGACCGGAAGGGAAATGGCTTATCCGGACCCGGACGGAGGTCGGCGGCGGCGCGACGCGTATCATGACGGCTTACTCGGGGGACCTTTATCAGTTGGACATTGCCGGCAATACCAAGATACGGCAACACATCGGCTTCGGGTACAAGAACCTGATCCTGGGCATCGGTATCAACATCAGCGGGAAGAAGGTCGGCTGGGATACGGCACTCCGGGCATTGGGAAACCGCTTCGGCATAGAAGTATTCATATCCGGCAACCATATCCATAGCGGAAAGTTTACCGTCAACGGCGAGGGGACGCCCCTGGAGCCGGGAGCCTATCGGCAGACATCCCTGAACGGGAGGTTTTACCACGCCTTCAACGGCCGCAAGTTTTCCATGCCTGCGGTCCTGACACAGGGCTTCCGGCAACACCGGAGCGCCGGAAGCGCGATGCTGACCCTGGCGACATCCATGCTCTGGCTGACCCGCAAACTGTGGAACGATGAACAACTGCCCCTCTACCGCCATTATTATGGTTTCACGGGGCTTGGCGGCGGATACGGCTACAACTGGGTCCCCTCCCCCAAGTGGCTCCTGCACCTTTCGCTGACGGAGAATATCGGCGTTCCCTGGGGGCGGAGCACCATCAAAAAGCAAAAAATCAATACGCCGATCCTCGGGCCCGGCTTCCTTACTGCCGGAAGGGCGGCGGTATTCTTCTATCCGGGCACGTGGTACTTTGGCCTTTCCGCGACGGCTGAGCATTATATCGCTCCCGACATGGGCTCGCCCTACGGAGTCGCATCGCTGGATATACGCGGCCAGCTCAGCGTCGGGGTGCGTTTTTAGTCCTTTTTTGGATTTTCAAAAAAAGTTTCTACCTTTGCAGTCCAATACCGCGGGATAGAGCAGTCGGTAGCTCGTCGGGCTCATAACCCGGAGGTCGGAGGTTCGAGTCCTCCTCCCGCTACGAAGCTGAAAGCCGGTCGATTAACGACTGGCTTTCTTGCTTCTCCGCCTTGAGGGGGCGCTGCCCCCTTACCCGCTCACTCCGCCAGCTCCGTTCACTACCCCCGCGGCTCCCGACCTACCGACATCGCGCTTCGCGCTCCGTCCCGGTCTCCGCCGGGCGCTCTGCGGAGCGCCATCGTCGCTTCGCTCCTCCATTTGTTCTTAAAGCAAAAAAGTCAGCCTGAACGGCTGACTTTTTTGCTTCGTGATGCTGTCTTTAGGAGGCTGGTGTGAAGCTAATCCTGTACAGGCCGTGGACGCTTTCTTCGCCGCAAGTGGTGTTGTTGTATTCCAGCACCAGGGAGCTGTCGGTCAGCGTGACGATTTCATAAGGCAGGTCGGAGTTATTACAGTCGCCGACGATTACCAACGGAAAACTGTACTGCGCGAAAACCAGGGAGGTGACAGTGCCGAAGGCCACGGACCATTTATTCGTCCCCCAGGAATAGGGGGTTGCATAGGCATCCCAAATAAAGTCATAGGCATACCCGTCATTGGGGCTGTAATCAAAACTGAAACTGTGGTCTGCATAGAGCCTCATCTTATTGCCCGCAGTTTCGGTAATATCCACCCCGTCACGCGTGACCTGGTTCAATTCCCATTCCTTCGCCGTCAGCAGGCTCTCAATACGGCTCTGTTCGCCGGGAACGGCGAAGGTGATGATGTAGTCACAATAGCTGTTGGAATGGCGAAGTTCCAGACAGGATTCGTTCAGGACGGCAATCTCGAAAGACTGGGGGTCCATCTGTTCGTCCACGATGACCAGGGGGTATGCGTGCTCCGTGAAGTCCAGGAAGTAGGTGTCGTTGCTCTCGGAAACGGACCATTCTTCCCCGCCGAAGAAATACGGATCCATCATATACCCTCCATCATAATAGTCATACACCTTGCCGCCATTGGCCTCACAGTCGAAACTGAAACTATGGTCCGCGTTGAACGTGATCTTGTTCCCCGCCGTTTGCGTATTATCCCAGAACTCCGTCTCATACTGCGGGTACCTGCACTGCACCGACACGAGTTCCCATTCGTGGGCTTTCAGCAGGTCTTCCGGATCGGCCGGTTCGGGCTCGCCGGGAGCGGAGAAGGTGATGGTATAAATGCAAGGCTGCCCGTATTGCAGCACCAAAGAAGTGTTGGTCAGCGAGACGACATAGTATTCCTGGCTATAAGTATAGTCGGTGACGATGGCCAGAGGGTAGGCATATTCGGTAAAGCCAAGGACCGGGAAGCCGCCATAAATAGAATTCAACGACCATTCCCTGCTTACGTCATCCCAAGAGGAGTAGCCCAGGCGGAAATCCACCCACCCGTTGTTCATATAGTCATATACATTGTCCTCCAGGGTATTGCAGGTCACGGACAAACTGTAGTCTGCGTTGAGCGTCAACACGTCTCCCGCATTTTGGGTAACCTCCGTGCCCTCATAATCGGTAACCGAGACCAACTGCCATTCCTGCGCCGTCAGCAACGTCTCGTAATCCGCCAGGGTGCGTCTTGTGGCATTGGCGCTGGCAAGGTCCACGTTGAGGGTTTTGATGGATGCGCGGTCGAAGACGACATTCGAAACAGCATAGGAATACGTGGCGGCATCGGTGGTTACAGTCACCGTTCCGGAAAGCGTTCCGGGAGCCACTACCTGGTAAACCTTCAATCCATCGGCTTTGCTGCCGCCTGCCACTTCCGGATAATCAAGGTAGGATGTGACGCTCTTATCGGTGAGGCCGGAAGGAACGGGAATGGAGGTTTCGGATACGGTCGTCAGGTCCACACTGAAATTGCCGGCAATCGGCGATTCGGCAATGAACGAAACGCTCTGGATCTGTTCAGTGGAATAAGACGGATCGCTTGTGAACACGTTATACTGGATTACCGCGCCCAAATAGATGAACTGTGCCTGTCCGACCACCCTCGGCGTATTGGCGGGAATACGTTCCGTAACCGCAACGGGCAGGGCGACCATAGGCATAGCGTTCTGAATGACGCCGTATTGATCAAAGGGAATAAAAAGGTCCGCCTCCGCATCGTCATTGATGTAACTGCAGGGTGCACAGGCATAGATATGACCTCCGGCGTCTATGCTTATGGGGCTAGTGACAGAAAAGGTGCGGGGGGTCGACATACTGATGGTAGCATAACCGGAGTACTTGAACCCCTGAGAACCGGAAAACGCACACCAGCCAACCCCGTCGTATTCCTCCCAGGCCATATGGTTTCCGTCCAGATATAGTTTGGACCCTTCATCGACGGTAATCACATAGGTATACTCGGAAGAAGCAGAGGGTTCCGTCACTTCCTTGTTGCAGGCAAGAAGGGAAAGACCTGCCAGGGCAACGATCAAATAATTCCAAATCTTTTTCATCGCAGTCATCTTAAAGGTCCTCCTCATCTGAATCCCAAGCCAGATTTTCAGTCTGCTCGGTTTGATTAAAAGACAATGCCAAGGCCTGCTCGGCATCAACGACATAAACGCCCGCACAGGGAGGGGTGTACAACTTTTTAACTTTCATATGGTTAGCATTACAATTATCCAGATATGCATTTTAAAGTCGCGAATTTAGTAAAAAAAATTGTAAATTTGCGCCGCAATTTTTGAACCGTGTAATTACAGACGCTATCATGTCAGGAAAATTGAATCTGAAGTACGCTGTACTTCTGCCGCTTGTGCTTATCATCACCATCGTGTTGTGGGCCCTTCCGCTGTCCGCCTATGGGATTACGGAGATGACGGTGGTCCAGCAGCGCATGATTGCCATTTTCGCCTTCGCCGCGCTTATGTGGATGTTCGAGATTATCCCGAACTGGACCACGTCGCTTGTGGTTATCGTGGTGATGCTGCTTACGGTATCCAACAAGGGACTTGCCTTCCTCTGCACCCCGGAAGCCGGCAGCCTGGTGGATTACAAGAGCATTATGGCCTCCTTCGCCGATCCTGTCGTGATGCTGTTCATGGGCGGCTTCGTGCTGGCCATCGTCGCGTCGAAATACGGAATGGATGCCGTCATGGCCAAAAGTCTGCTGGGAATCTTCGGCAAGAAACCCCGCATGGTACTGCTCGGCTTCCTCATCGTCATTGCGATTTTCTCCATGTTCATGAGCAATACCGCTACCGCGGCGATGATGCTCGCGTTCCTCGCTCCGGTGCTCAAGGCCCTGCCCGAGGATGAAACCGGCAAGGTGGGTCTCGCGCTCTCCATCCCGGTCGCTGCGAACCTCGGCGGTATCGGCACGCCCATCGGCACCCCGCCGAACGCGATTGCCATCGGCGCTCTCGAGAATGCCGGCTACCAGATCGGCTTCGGCCCCTGGATGACGAGGATGGTTCCTTTCGTGATTGTGATGATCCTGCTCGCCTGGGTGCTGCTGCAGTTGTTCTTCCCCTTCAAGAGCGATAAGATCGAGTTGAAAATCGAGGTCAAGGAGCGCAAGAAGGACTGGAAGACCTATGTGGCGTGGATTACTTTCTTCGTCACCATCCTGCTGTGGGTGACCGAGTCGCTGACCGGCATCAACTCCAATATCGTGGCTCTGATTCCGCTGGCGGTCTATACCTGCACCGGCGTATTCGGGAAGGATGACATCAAGGAAATCAACTGGAGCGTCCTCTGGCTCGTCGCGGGAGGCTTCGCCCTCGGTACGGGTCTGAACAAGACCGGACTGGCCGCTACGCTCATCCACGCCATCCCGTTCAGCGCAATGAACGTGGTGCTGGTCATCATCGTCGCCGGTCTGATCTGCTACTTCCTGAGCAACTTCATCAGCAACAGCGCGACGGCGGCCCTGCTGGTCCCGATCCTCGTGGTCGTCGGCACCGCAATGGCCGATCCTTCGGCAGCGAACAACGCGCAGTTCGTCAGCCTCGGCGGTATGTACTCGATGATTCCGTTCATCGCGGTCTGCGCCTCGCTGGCCATGCTCTTCCCCATCTCCACGCCGCCCAATGCCATCGCTTCCTCCACGGGTCTGGTCAAGACCTCGGACATGACGAAGGTGGGCATCATCGTGGGTGCAGCGGGCTTCCTGCTCGGATACTTCCTGCTGACCGTCATCGCGCCCTTCGCGCAGGCCTAGAAACTGCGCAGAGCGCAGCCCCTAAAATACCAATAGATAAAGTCCGGCGGCGAGGGCCGCACCGGCCGTGGGACCCAGCACGGGAACCCAGGCATAGGGCCAGTCACTGTCCCGCTTGCCTTTAATGGGCAGCAGGGCGTGGGCGCAGCGCGGAGAAAGGTCACGCGCAGGATTCAGGGCATAGCCCGTCGTTCCGCCCAGGGACATACCCAGGGACATAATCAGGCAAGTGACGGGGAAGGCGCCGAAGTCTGTCCCGCCGTGCTTGCCGAGCGCCAGAATCACAAAGACGAGCAGGCAGGTCGCCATCAACTCGCACAGGAAATTGCGCCAGGGACTGCGGATGGCAGGCGCCGTGCAGAAAGTTCCGAGTATCGTATCGGGGCTGTCGGCGGTAGCCATATAATGGTCTTTATAGAAGGCATATACCAGGCAGGCGCCCAGGAAACCGCCGATCATCTGCGCGGCGATATATCCGCCCACCGCGGACCAGGGGAAAACTCCGGCTATCGCCAGTCCCAGGGTCACCACGGGATTGAGGTGGGCACCCGACACGGGCCCCGCAATCAGTACGCCCGTCATGACGGCAAAGCCCCAGCCCAGGGCGATGACGGTCCAGCCGGCGCCCTGCGCCTTGGATTTGTTCAGCGATACGGCGGCGCAAACGCCGTCTCCCAGCAGCACCAATACCAAAGTGCCAATCAGTTCAAAAATACATTCTGTCATATTCTCCGGTTTTGCTATCTGCTTAATGTTCTATTGATGGCATCCTGCCAGCCGGAACGGGCGGCGGTCATATCGTCCCCGCCGGGCTGGAAAGTACGCTCCGCCTTCCACTGGGTGCGGATTTCATGCAGGGAGTCCCAGTACCCCACCGCCAGTCCGGCCAGGTACGCCGCGCCAAGCGCGGTGGTCTCCGTAACGGCCGGCCGGATAACGGAAGTTTCCAGGATGTCGGACTGGAACTGCATCATCAGGTTGTTGCGCGACGCGCCCCCGTCCACTTTCAGTTCGGAGAGCCGCACGCCGGCATCCTTTTCCATCGCGCGGACGATATCCATCGTCTGGAAGGCGATACCCTCAAGGGCGGCCCGGGCGATATGCGCCGCCGTCGTCCCCCTCGTCAGTCCGCAAAGGGTCCCGTGCGCATAGGCATCCCAATACGGAGCGCCCAGGCCCGTCAGCGCCGGCACGAAATACACCCCTCCGTTGTCGGGGACGGACGCGGCGAGCGCCTCCACATCGGCCGAAGAGCGGATAATTCCCAGACCGTCGCGCAGCCACTGCACGACCGAACCCGCGACGAAAACGGAGCCTTCGAGCGCATACTGTACCTTATCCCCGATCTTCCAGGCAATGGTAGTCAGGAGGTTGTTGCGCGAAAAGATGGGCTTGTCGCCCGTATTCATCAGCAGGAAGCAGCCTGTGCCGTAGGTATTCTTGACCGCTCCCGGCTCGATGCACATCTGCCCGAAGAGGGCAGCCTGCTGATCCCCTGCGATACCGGCGATGGGAACGCGGAACGGCAGCAGCGCGGCATCGGTGTAGCCGTAAACTTCCGACGAGGAACGCACCTGCGGCAGCATCGACGCGGGAATTCCGAAAAGCTTGAGCAATTCCGCATCCCAAGTCAGCGTATGGATATTGAAGAGCATCGTGCGCGATGCGTTCGACACGTCCGTACAGTGCACCTTTCCGCCCGTCAGCTGCCATACGAGCCAGGAATCTACCGTTCCGAAGCGCAATTCGCCCGCCTCGGCCTTTTCCCGGGCTCCGGGGACATTGTCCAGGATCCACTTCACCTTCGTTCCGGAGAAATAGGCGTCGATAATCAGGCCGGTTTTGTTCCGGATTTCATCCGTAAGCCCCTGCGCGCGCAGCGTGTCACAGTACGGCGAGGTGCGGCGGTCCTGCCAGACAATGGCGTTGCAGACCGGATGTCCCGTCCGGGCATCCCAGACCACGGTGGTCTCCCGCTGGTTGGTGATGCCGATGGCAGCAATGTCGGAAAAGCCGATACCCATCTTCGAGACGGCTTCGGTCATCACCGCCATCTGTGACGACCAGATTTCCATAGGATCGTGTTCCACGCGGCCCGGCTCAGGGAAGTGCTGGGTGAATTCCATCTGCGCCACGCTCCGGACGCTCCCCTTCTTGTCGAATACAATGGCCCGGGACGAACTCGTCCCCTGGTCCAATGCGATGATGTACTTTTCCATATTTATAAGAGGTTTTTTCGCCAAAATTCAGCGTCAGCCGCGTCGCTGTGCGCTTTCTGCGCCCCCCGGTAACCGTGCATGCCGTCCGGATAGAGCATCAGTTCAAAGGAGATGCCGGCCTTCTGCAGGGCATCCGTGAGCAGGAGGGTATTCTGCAGGTGGACGTTGTCGTCCCCGGTGCCGTGCGTGAGACGCAGACGGCCCACCGCCTCGGGCTTCAATTCATCGATATAAGAGAGTACGGAGGCCTCGCGGTAGCCCTCGGGGTTCTGTTCGGGGGTCAGCATAAAGCGTTCCGTGTAATGGCTGTCATATAGCGTCCAGTCATAGACGCCTCCCCCGGCGATACCGCAGCAGAAGGCCTCCGGATAGCGGAGGACCAGCATGGCCGTCGTCGTTCCGCCAAAGGAAAAGCCCTTTACGCCGATTTTTCCGGAGCAGCAGGGCAGGCTTTTCAGCCAGGACGCCCAGGCCAGGTAATCGCCCAGTTCCGGAACGGTCATGCGCTGGAAGGCTTCGTCCATACCGGCCTTGCCGTTTTCGCCGGAAGAGCGCGGATCCGCCACCAGATAGATGAAGCCGTTTTCGTAGCACCAGCGGTCCGTCGCATCGCGCGAGCCCCAGTAATCGCGCACATAGGGCGTCCCTGGACCGCCATAGACCTGCATCACCACGGGATAACGCTTCGCAGGATCAAAGTCGCGCGGGTAGGATATCAAGGCGTAGAGGTCAAATCCGTCATTCTGAATACTGACGGGAACGGGAACCGGACGGTCATCCGGAACCGCTTCCGGGGCGACAATCTCTTTGGGATTCTTCCCGCTGTAGGCATCCGCCTCCACGGTACGCCAAGGCTGGGCGGCGGTGGAAAGACGCGCCGTGAAACGCCGGCCATCCGCAGAAAAAGTAATGTTGGAAGCCCAGAAGGAAGGGTCCGTCAGTTCCGTCACCCGCCCTTTGCGGTCCAGGCGATAAAGCGCCGGATGCAGGGGGGACGAGCGTTTGGCCGTAAACCAGATATCGCCTTTCTTTTCATCGACACGGAGCAGCCGTGTGGCCCAGTTGGGGCCGTCCGAAAGGCAACGGGCCTCTCCGCCGTTCCAGGGAAGGAAATAAATCTGCTCCCAGTCGCCCGCAAAGCGGCGGACCATATAGAAGCCCTTCTCAGCGGGCAGGATGTCGGAAATCCAGTCCAGCCAGGTATCGGCGACTTCCGTATAGACTTGCGTCAGGGAAGCGTCCCCGACATCGGCTCGCCAGAGTTCCAGCCGGTTCTGATCGCGCCCCATCGTGCTGATGTAGAAGCCCTTACCGTCCTTGCTCCAGAACGGGATGCCGAAGTATTCCGTCTCCGGGAAGGGACACCAGCGCAGGCCGCTTCCGTCCGCTTCCGCTATGCCCACCCATACCTTCGGATTCGCCGTCCCCGCCTTGGGATAGCGCGTCAGGGTCAACTTTCCGTAAGGGCCGAAGGGCGACCAGATGGGGAACTCCCCTACCGGCGAATCGTCGAAGCGGTAGAAGCCCAGGCGCTTCGAGTCCGGACTCCACCAAAAGGCCTTGTAGTGCGACGAACGGCCGAGGATTTCCTCGTAATAGACCCAGGAGGCGTAACCGTTGCTGATGAGCCCTCCGCCGTCGGAAGTCAGGCGGCGTTCATCGCCGGTGCCGATGGAACGTACCCAGAGATTGCCGTCCCGGGTAAAGGCCTCCATCGTCGAGTCCGGCGAGGGGGTCAGGTTCATTTCGAGGGCCGCCGCAACAGAAAGCAGCGTTAACAAGAGGACATTCATACGAAAAAGCGGTCAGGAAAGTTGACGAGATATACTTTTTTCACCGCCCGCGTCAGGGCCGTGTAGAGCCATTTCAGGTCTTCAATACCCTGCTCATCCTGCCAGAAGGGGCAGTCGATGAACACGCAGTCCCACTGGCCGCCCTGGCTCTTGTGGCAGGTCACGGCCTCGGCATACTTGAGTTGCAGGGCATTGTAGTAGGGGTCTTCGCGCACCGCCATCCAGCGCTTGCGCTTGCCGCGGATATGCGCATAGTCTTCATTGACGGCCAGATAGAGCGCATTCTGCTGTTCGTAGGTCAGGGACGGCGATTCGCTTTCGAGCGTATCGAGGCAGACGATGGCTTTGACGCTGGTATCGTCATAATCGGGAAAAGTCAGTTCCGCTTCCGCGAATTCGAAGCCGTAGCGGGAGAGGTGATGCGAAATGCGGCCGAGCCTCGCGATATCGCCGTTGGCGATGTAATCCATCCCCTCCACCCCGTCGAGGAACTGGTAGCAGTTTTTCACGATCATCAGCCGTTCCCCGCGCACCAGGCGTTCTTCCTTGTACTGCACCATCGAGCGGATGCCCTTGTTGTAGCGGATGGCGCGCTTGTTCGAGCGGCAAAGCACGATGGTGCCGTCCTCGCCGTAGCGGCCGTATGCGTCGGAAAGGCATTCGATGAGCTCGCTTCCGTCGATGCGTTCGATATCGGCGTAAGGAGCAAGGGACAGCCGGATATCGCAGGGACCGCCGGCGACGATGCTCTCGCGCAGGGCCGTAGCGTTCATCAGGATGCCCGAATCGCGGGCCTGCCGCACCACGCTGACGAGTTCCGTCCGCCGCACGCCGCCGAAGCCGTCCATATATCCGGGGTCCAGGGCTGGGCTCTCGTCCAGACCTACCGGAGGCAGCTGGGCGGCATCGCCCACCAGGATCAGGCGGCAGTTGTCGGCGCTGCGCACGAAGGAAACGAGGTCCTCGAGCAGGTTGCCGGAGCCGAACTGCATCAGGTGCTGCCCTTCATCCAGGCCGATGAGGGATACTTCATCGACGATGAAAAGGGCATCGTGCGATTCGTTGGGGGCCAGGGAGAAGTGACCGAAGCCGTCCTCCCCCACTCCCTTCTGGCGATAGATATGCTTGTGGATGGTCCAGGCGGGACAGCCGGCGATGCCGGAGAAAACCTTCGCCGCACGGCCTGTCGGCGCCAGCAGGATGCAGGGCGTCCCGAGCGAACGGAGTACGCTGATGACCGCGCCCATCGCCGTGGTCTTGCCCGTGCCGGCATAGCCGTTTACCACGAGGATGTCCGCATCGTCGCAAGTGACGAAATCCGCCGTTTCCCGCAGGAGTCTGTCCTGGCAGGAAGTGGGCTCGAAGCCCAGCCGTCGGCTGAATTCACCGTAAAGATAGTCGCTGCGGCTCACCGGGAACGCCTCCTGCCGTCGAAGAGCATCGCCAGGACGGCGATGACGGGATAAATTTCGATACGGCCAAGGAACATATCCATGGAGAAAAGGAATTTCGCAGCCGCAGGCAGGGCATTGAAACTGTAGAAGCCGCCGAGTTCCTCGATCGCCGGGCCGACATTGCTCAGCGAAGAGACCGAAGCGGCAAAGGAGCAATGCGGATTAACGCCGACCGCGCTGCTCAGCAGGATGGAAAGCCCGAGCAGGAACGCATAGAGCAGGATATAGAGCAGATGCGGGTACACATCCTCGTCCCGGAGCGTCCGGCGACCGAACTTGATCTCATTGACCGAAGAAGGATGCAATACGCGGCCCAGCTGACGGCTCACGCTCTTGATGACCAGGAGGATACGGTCCGCCTTCAGGCCGCCGGAGGGAGAACCCGCACAACCGCACATCAGGGACAGTCCGACGATCAGCGCATTGGCAAAACGCGGCCACTCGGAATAATCGACGATGGAAAAACCGGTCGTGGAAGCGATGCTCACGGTCTGGAAGCCCGCATAACGGAAAGCCGTGCCCCAATCGGCGGCACATCCGTCGATCTTGAGGGTCACGCCCATCAGCACGACCACGACGGCCAGCGTGCCGAGGTAGAACTTCAGCACGGGATTGTTCAGGGGGCGCAGCGAACGCGTCACCACCGTCAGGAACAGCAGGCCGAAATGCAGGGAGGCCAGCAGCATGAATACGATGGTCAGGCCCTCGATGAGGGGCGAACCGAAGGAGGCGATGGAAAGGGTCCGGCTGCTGAAGCCGCCGGCCGCGCAGACGCTGAAGGCATGGCACAGGGCATCGAAGAACGGCATCCCGGCCAGCCAGTAAGAGAACATCGCGATGATCGCCAGGGCCAGATATACCGCGGCGAACACATAGACGCTGCGGTTGGGGCGCATCGCATAATTGCTCTTGGAAAGGCTGGAAACCTCCATATTGGTCAGGCGCATCTTCACCGGGCTGGTCCCGGGGATCACGAGCAGCAGGAAGACCACTACTCCCAGGCCGCCGATAAAGTGCGTCGAAGCGCGCCAGAAGATCAGGCTGCGCGGCAGGGCCTCCACATCGTCCAGGATGGTGGAGCCCGTCGTGGTAAAGCCCGAGACACTCTCGAACCAGGCGTTGGCCACGCTGAAAGGTCCGCCCCAGAGCGCATAGGGCAGCATGCCGAAGACAAAGGAGAGCAACCAGGAAAGGGTGATGATCAGGTAGCCTTCCTTCAGGGTGATCTCTTTGGTTTCCCGGACAAAGATAAAGGGGAAGATGCCCGAAATCCCGGTAATCAGGAAACTGACCAGCAGGGGCCCGTAGGCCGTATCCTTGCCGTCCAGCAAAGAGATTCCCGCCGAGAACAGCATAAAGAGGGCGCTCACCAGGAGCGCATAGCCCACGTATTTACTGACGGTCTTCAGGTTCATTGCGTTCGGAAGTCTTCTTCAAGGCACTGATCCGCCGCCGCAGTTCCTGGTTCTCATCCGCGAGCGCACGGATTCCGTCGTTGAGTTGCCGAAGCTGGTCGTCCCCCTCGAAGGTGGTGGTGTATTTCTTGTCGAGCGAGAGGTAGGCTTCCATCGAGGCAACCATCTTGTAGACCGGCCGCACATAGTACGAGGTTACGAAGAAAAGCAGCAGGAGCACCAGGAGAATGCCCACGCCCACGGCGACGATGCCGGGGATGATGCTGCGGTAGAAGCCGCTTTCAAAGGTCTCTGAATTGGCCTGAAGGTCCTTGTAAATGGCTGCCGTCAGTTTTTCGATACGGGCGTTCAGGAGATTGAAACGGGGTTGCAGGCGCTCGAAATACCAGGCCCGCGTATCGATAAAATCGGAAACCAGCACGTTCTGCAGTTCCAGCGAAGTCAGCATATAGGCCGAATAGGCGTAGAGCAGCGAATCGGTCAGGGATGAAATGGACTGCGAAAGCGTGGAGGCACGCAAGGTGTCGGAGCAGGCCATGAAGGCGTCTTCGTTGAAATCGGGAAGGGAGACGGAATGCTCATCGCCGACGACGGCGAGGATATCGAGGTTATAGGCATTCGTAAGCGAAGCCAGTTTTCTTGCCGTATTGATGCTGCTGATATCTTCCGCCACCAGATCCGACACGTAGGAACTCATTCTGGCATATTCCATTACAGAAATGCTGCAGGCAATGAGAAGAACCGCCGCGATAGACAGGAGACTCAGCGTAACTTTGGACTTCATCTGTCCTACTTTTTAAATTTTTTCAATAATTATCCACAAATGTAAGGATTTTTTATGTACTTTTGCTAAAATTTTTAGAAAACAATGGCAGTAAACCCGGGGCTCAGGCCCTCTGACCGCAACGCTAAAACGAAAAAGGAACTGCTCCGCCTGTGTATCGGGCAGGACAGTTATTGTATCGCTGATTTCAGCCGTGAACTGGGCATCAGCGTCCCTACGGTAACCAAGATCGTCGAAGAACTTCTGTCCGCAGGAATCCTGCGCGACGAAGGGAAGATCGGCACTTCCGGCGGCCGCCGCCCCAATACCTACGGACTCAATCCGGATGCAGGCTATTTTCTGGGCATCGACGTCAGCCGGCATCACTTCCATATCGCCCTGACGGATTTCAAAGGCAATCTGGTGAAATATATCCAGGACATCGAATTCGTCCTGGAGGCCAACGCCGACTCTTTCCGGCGGATGTGCCGCCGCGTCATCGACGAGGTGGTCGGCGCCGGCATCCCCTGGATCAAGATCTTTGCCGTGGGCATCAGCCTGTCCGGCCGCGTGAATCCGGAGAAGGGATACAGCCTGACCTATTTCGTCAGCGACGAGATTCCTATGCTGGAACTTTTCCGCAAGGAACTCAATGTCCCCGTGAGCATTGAAAACGACTCCAGGGCCATGACCTATGGAGAATATATGAGTCTGGGCAAGGACGCCGACCCGAACATGATTTTCATCAACCTCAGCTGGGGTCTGGGCATGGGCATGATCCTGGACGGGAAACTGTACTACGGAAAATCCGGTTTTTCCGGCGAGATCGGCCACTTCCCCCTGCTGGACAACGACATCATGTGCCGCTGCGGCAAGGTGGGCTGCCTGGAAACCGGCGCATCGGGTTCCGCCCTGTGCCGCGAGATTGAAGAGAAACTTGCGGAAGGCCGTCCCTCTTCCCTCTCCGCCATTTATGCGTCCCGGGGAGAAATCGACCTGGAAGATATCCTGAAAGCCATTCAGGAAGAAGATATGATTGCCATCGAAGGCATCGGGAAAGTGGGAGAGACGCTCGGACGCGGCATCTCCGGCATCCTGAACATCTTCAACCCCGGACTCGTCGTGGTGGGCGGCCGCCTGATTGTAGGCAAAGATTATCTGATGCTCCCCATCAAGACGGCGGTGAACAAGATGTCGCTGCACAAGGTGACGAGCGATACGCGCTTCATGCTCTCGCGTCTCGGGCGCAAGGCCGCCGGTCTGGGCGACTGTCTGCTGGCCCGTGCGAAGTTCCTGGATTTAATGTAAAAGATGATACCCCTTACTACCTTTAACGGAATTATCTGGGTAATGGCGGGACTGGCACTCGTCGTGTTTGTCAGTTTGTATTTCGTCAATGCGGGTTACGGCCAGTTCCGTACGCGGAAGTGGGGCCTGAGCATCGACAACCGTCTGGCCTGGGTGCTGATGGAAGCGCCCGTCTTTTTCGTGATGCTGCTTATCTGGGGCCGCGCCGGCTTTTCCTTCCAGCTCCCGGCCTTCGTGCTGCTCTGTCTTTTTGAGATGCATTATTTCCAGCGCAGTTTCATCTTTCCGCTGATGCTGCGAGGCAGAAGCCGGATGCCCGTGGCCATCGTGCTGATGGGCGCCTGCTTCAATACCTTCAACGGCATCCTGCAGGGCGGCGGACTCTTCTGGTATCCGAATCCCGGATTCGCCGAGGGTGCCGCCTATCTTTTGCGCTGGAACGTCATCGCCGGCATCGCCCTTTTCCTCTTCGGCTTTGCCGTCAACCTTCATTCCGACAGCGTGATCCGCCATCTCCGCAAGCCCGGTGACACCCGTCACTACCTGCCTGAGCGCGGGATGTACCGCTATGTCACCAGTGCGAATTATTTCGGCGAGATTACGGAGTGGGTAGGCTTTGCGCTGGCCGCCGCCACCCCCGCCGCCTGGATCTTCCCGCTCTGGACGGCCGCGAACCTCGTCCCCCGGGCGAATTCCATCTACCACCACTACCAGGACGAATTCGGCACGGAAGCCGTTTCGCCCCGGAAGCGGGTGTTTCCCTTTGTCTATTAGGATTTATTCGGGCTTATAGGAGTCCTTGAGCGACGCGGTGCGGTTGAATACCGGATGCTCCGCGCTGCTGTCCTTGTCCTTGATGTAGTAGGCGGTACGCTCGAACTGTACGGCGATGCCGGACGCATCGTCCAGCAGGGCGGGTTCGGCCAGGCCGCGCGCCACCACCAGGGAATCGGGATTCAGGTATTCCTTGTAATCGTGCCCTTCGGGGACGGCCCCCATATCGGCCAGGGTGAAGAGACGGTCGTAGTTGCGCAGTTCCAGTTCCTTTGCATGCGGACGGGACACCCAGTGAATCGTGCCCTTGACGCTGCGCCACTCCCCTGCTCCGGGCTTCGAAGCGGGGTCGTAGGAGCATTTGAGTTCGACGATGTTGCCCTCGGCATCCTTGACCACCTCATCGCACTGGATGATGTAGGTGTATTTGAGACGGACTTCGCCGCCGGGACGCAGACGGAAGAACTTCTTGGGCGCATCCTCCATGAAATCGGCACGCTCGATCCAGAGTTCTCCGGTGAAGGGCACCTTGCGGCTGGCTCCTTCGGGCTCGGCCGGGTTCAACGGGCAGTCGAACCACTCCACCTGGCCGGCGGGCCAGTTGGTAATCGTAAGCTTGAGCGGGTCCTGGACCACCATATAGCGGTTGGAACGGGCATTGAGGTCCTGCCGTACGCACCACTCCAGCAGCTGGATATCCATCATCTGGTCGCGTTTGCTTACGCCGATCTTGTCGCAGAACATCTTGAGCGCTTCGGCAGTATAGCCCCTGCGCCGCACGCCGCAGAGCGTGGGCATACGCGGATCATCCCAGCCGCTGACCAGTCCTTTCTGCACGAGTTCGAGCAGTTTGCGCTTGCTCATCAGCGTGTAGGTGAGGTTCAGGCGGGCGAATTCGTATTGGTGCGAGGGGAAGATGCCCAGGGTCTGGATGAACCAGTCGTAAAGCGGCCGGTGCACGTCGAATTCGAGGGTACAGATCGAATGGGTGATATGCTCGATGGAATCGCACTGCCCGTGGGTGTAGTCGTACATCGGGTAGATGCACCATTTGTCTCCCGTACGATGGTGGGATGCATGTTTGATGCGGTAGAGAATCGGGTCGCGGAAGAACATATTGGGATGCGCCATGTCGATCTTGGCGCGGAGGACCTTCGCGCCGTCGGCGTATTTGCCGTCGCGCATTTCGCGGAAGAGGCGCAGGTTTTCCTCCGGGCTTCGGTCGCGCCAGGGGCTGGGCGTACCCGGGGTCTCGACGGTGCCGCGGCCTTTGGAGATTTCCTCCTGGCTCTGGTCGTCCACGTAGGCGAGGCCGCGCTCGATGAGCTGCTCCGCCCAGATGTAGAGTTGGTCGAAGTAATCGGAAGCGTAGAGTTCCTTGTCCCACTGGAAGCCCAGCCACTGGATGTCCTCCTTGATGGCGTCCACGTATTCGGTGTCTTCCTTGACGGGATTGGTGTCGTCGTAACGGAGGTTCGTCTTGCCGCCGTATTTCATGGCAAGCCCGAAATTGATGCAGAGGCTCTTGGCATGTCCCAGATGCAGATACCCGTTGGGCTCCGGCGGGAAACGCGTCAGAATGGATTTTACGCGGCCGGATTTCAGGTCATCCTCGATGATTTCCTCCAGAAAATTCAGTTTCCTTTCTTCTTCCATTGTGATTATTATTCCATTATCGGATTTATTAAAAACGGCTCCAAAACTGCACCGACGGGTGCTTGTTGCTTCGCAACCCTAAAAACTACTATCTTGCAAATTTATAAAATATATTCCACATTCTGTTTGACTTATACGGAATAGACGTTAACTTTGTACCATGCTACAATCGATGACAGGTTATGGGCGGGGCGAGGCCCTGCTCAGCACGGGAAAACTGGTGCTGGAAATCCGGACGCTCAACGGAAAGGGCTGCGATATCAGTGTAAAGGGCAGTTACTTGCCCAAGGACAAGGAGTTATGGGTGCGGCAGCGCCTCGCCGAGACGCTGGTTCGCGGCACCATTGACCTTTTTCTGAACTTTGAGCCGAAGGCCGGAGCGGCGGCCCGTACCATCGATGCGGCGCTGGTGGAGAATTACTTCCGGCAGATTCAGGCCATCGGCGGCCGCGTGGGGCTGGAGGTTCCCTGGCGCGAATACCTGCCCTCGATCCTGCGCTTTCCGGACATTTTTGAAGGCGGCCGGCAGGAGGTCATCACCGCGGAAGAATGGCCGTTGGTGGCAGAGGCGCTGGAGCAGTGTCTCGAAGCCGTACTTGCCTATCGGCGTACGGAAGGCGAAATTCTCCGGAAAGATGTCTGCAGCCGCGTAGAGCGCATCCTGGCGCTGGAAGACGAGGTGGAATCGCACGAGGCGGAGCGCATCGCCGCGGTACGGGAACGCATCTTGAAGAATGCCGAGGACCTGCGCATCAAACTGGATCCGGAGCGCTTTGAGCAGGAGATGGTCTTCTACCTGGAAAAACTGGACATCAACGAGGAAAAAGTGCGCCTGCGCCAGCACTGCAGATACTTTATGGACACGATAGACGGGGAGCCCTACCCCGGCAAGAAACTGGGCTTCATCATCCAGGAGATGGGGCGCGAAATCAACACCACCGGCAGCAAGGCGAACCACGCCGCCATCCAGGCCTGCGTGGTCCGCATGAAAGACGAGCTCGAGAAAATC
>JAEEJZ010000081.1 GCA_016282145.1 Bacteroidales bacterium
GTCGGCCGCTCCGAGGAAGAACTCAAGGATCAGGGCGTCGCTTTCAAGGCGCACAAGGCGTTTTACCGGGCCAACGGCAAGGCGGTCAGCGAAGGCGCTTCCGACGGATTGTGTAAACTCCTGGTGGGGGAGGACGGGCTTATCATGGGCTGCCATATCCTCGGCGCCCACGCTGCGGACCTCATCCACGAGGCGGCCGCCCTCATCGCGCTCGGCGTTCCCGTATCCCGTGCGCGGGACCTGATTCACGCCCATCCCTCCTTCTCTGAAATTCTTTCTATGTGTTATTATGAATGATTGGAACTGCTGCAATGGGTTGTTTGTGACAGAAGTCCTCTGCTCCCTGTTGCTTCGCAACCCTATCCGGGTAAATGGTCGCAGAGGACAACCCGCCACAGACTGATAACCCATTGCAGCAGTTAAAAGGATAAATTGATGAATTATGGATTATAACGAAATTGAAACCAAAGTCAAGGCTTTTCTGGTAGACGAACTGGAAATCGACGAAGCGAAAATCAACCCTGACGCTACCCTGAAAAACGACCTGGGCATTGACAGCCTGGAGGTTGTGGACGTGGTGGTTTTGGTCGAAAACGAGTTCGGCTATAAGATGAACCCGGAGGACTTCAAGACCTTGAAGACCTTCGGACAGTTCTGTAAGTTCCTCGAAGAAAAACTGGCCTAGATGGCCTCTTCGTACGAACACGGGAACTGGAGGGGGCATACCGACGGGACCCCCTGGATGCAGCGGACGCTGGTGCGTCTGCTGCGCGTCATTCCTGTGGAAGTACTTTACGGCATCGTCGCCCTGGTCATTCCCTTCTATCTGCTCTTTGACGGCAGGGCACGCCGCGCCGCCTGGAAATTCTTCCGGAAGCGTCTGGGTTGGTCCCGCTGGCGCTCATTCTGGTCGGTCTATGCCAATGAGTGGATGCTGGGCCTGGTCGTCATCGACCGCTTTGCCAGCTATGCCGGGAAAAAATTCCGCCTTCAAACGCTCGACAAGGAAAATTTCGACCGTTTTTCTGCCCGGGAGGAGGGCTTTGTGCAACTCTTTTCGCACATCGGCAATTCGGAGATGGCGGGGTATTTTTTCCCGTCCACGAAGACCATTCACGTCCTGGTCTATGCCGGAGAAACGGAGCGGATGATGCAGGGACGGCAGGATCTCTTTTCGCAGAAGAATGTGGTGATGGTGCCGGTGCAGAAGGATATGTCCCATATCTTTACGCTCAGCCAGGCGCTTTCTGAAGGGCAGATCGCCAGTATGCCTGCCGACCGGGCCTTCGGCTCTCCGCGCACGGTCTCCCTTACTTTCCTCGGCGCGCCAGCGCAGTTCCCCGTGGGTCCTTTCCGTCTGGCAGTGGCCCACGGCGTTCAGGTAAATGCGCTCTTCGTGATGAAGACTTCATCCCGGACTTATCGGGCCTATCACCAGCCCCTGGTGGATGTCCGCGGGAAGGGACTGTCGCGCGATGCGGCGGTGGAAGCCTTGATGAAGGATTATGTCTCCCGGCTCGAGGAGATGGTCCGGCAATACCCTTTGCAGTGGTTTAATTTTTACGATTTCTGGCAGCAATGAAGCCTTTTGAAGATATCGCCATCGGCACCCTGGTGCCCCAGCAACCGCCTTTCCGCTTTGTGGACCGGCTGCTTTACTGCGATGAACAGTGCGCCGAGGTGGAGTTTAGCGTGCCCCGGGAGGGCATTTTCGTTTCCGAAGGCAGGCTGCTCGCCGGCGGGCTGGTGGAGCATATGGCCCAGGCCTGTTCGGCGATGACGGGCTATATCGCCGTGTATATACGCTTCCTGCCCGTATCCTTCGGCTATCTGGGGCACGTGCGTTCCCTGCAGGTCCGGCGCCTGCCGCAGGTGGGGGAGTTGCTGCATACCCGCGTCGATGTCATCGAGGACATCTTCGGTATTTTTATGGCCAAAGTCTCAGTCTGCTGCGGCGATGAAGCCCTGGCTGAAGCCATCATCAAGACCGCTTCTGCGGCCAAAGAGGATATTACGCAATGAGACGCGTCTGGTGCCTGTCGGACAGTATTTATTCGCCGCTTGCGCGGGGAAGTGAGGCGAACCTTTCCGCGTTGCTCGAAGGACGCAGCGGCATCCGACGCTATGAAGCGGGCAGTTTCGGTGCGGGCGAGCCGTTCTGTGCTTCGCTTTTCGACCGGAACTGCTTCGATACTTCGGCCCGGCCGCTCTTTGAGCAGGTGCTGGAGGCCTGTACCCGCGATGCGGTGAGCGCTGCCGGCATCGATGCTTCATCGCCGCGCGTGCTTTTTGTGCTTTCGACGACGAAAGGCGATATCGAGCGTATCGGCACGGCTCCTTCGGAGCTGCCCCTCTGCGTTCCCGCGATGCGGCTCGCGGCTGCCTTCGGGAATCCGAATCTGCCGCTGGTCGTCTCCAATGCCTGTATTTCCGGCCTGGCGGCGCTCTTGCAGGCCCAGCGTCTCTTGCGGAGCGGGCGCTATGATTATGCGGTCGTCTCCGGTGCCGATGTGCATTCCCTCTTTACCATTTCCGGCTTTCAGTCGCTCAAGGCACTTTCCGCATCGCCCTGCCGTCCTTTCGATGCTTCGCGTGACGGGATGAACCTCGGAGACGGGGCTGCCTGCATCGTGCTTGCGGCTTCCGAGAGCGTTCCCGCCGGGGCCTGGGAGTTGGTATGCGGAGCGGTGCGCAATGACGCCAATCATATTTCCGGGCCGTCGCGCACCGGCGAGGGGAGTTTCAACTGCCTGCGTTCCGTGCTGCAGGCTTGCTCGAAGGAGGAACTGGCGATGGTGAGCGTGCACGGTACGGCGACGCGTTATAACGACGAGATGGAAAGTGTGGCTTTATCGCGGGCCGGGCTTTCAGATTTGCCTGTGGCGGCCTTCAAGGCCTGTTTCGGGCATACGATGGGGGCTGCCGGCATTCTCGAGAGCATCCTTTGCATGCATTCGCTCGACGCCGCCGTGGTTCCGCCTACGCCGGGATTCTCTGATTTGGGCGTATCTTTCCCGGTCAATGTCAGGCCGGAACCGAGAGCCGCTTCCGGACGGGCTTTTGTCAAGATGCTTTCCGGTTTCGGCGGCTGTAATGCCGCGATGCTTTTCAGAAAATGAGGGGAGTGCTGATGCGTATTTTGAAGACAGTGCGCCTGACGGCGGAGATTGCCGGTACATCGGACCTGGGCGCCATCTACCGTTCTATGGGCTGCGATTATCCCAAGTTCTTCAAGATGGACCGCTTTTGCAAGTTGGGCTTCCTTGTTACTGAAAGGCTGCTTGAGAATGAGCCGGAGCGTTTTGTCCTCCGCGAGGACCGCGCCGTCGCCGTCTTTACCCGGAGCGGTTGTCTGGATAACGACCTGGCGTATTTCAAGACCGTGCAGCCGGAGGAGTATTTCCCGAGTCCTTCGCTCTTCGTCTATACTTTACCCAATACCGTTACCGGTGAAATCGCCATCCGAAACAAGTACAAGGGGGATACCAGTGCTTTCGTGCTGCCTGCGTACGACGAGGAGGCGATGGCCGTGCAGATGGACGCCCTGTTCCAGGACGGCGTTACGCGTTCCGCGCTCTGCCTGTGGCTGGAATGCCCGCCTGACGGCCCTTTCGAAGCCGTGGCGTCGCTGGTGGTACCTGATTCCGTTTAGAGAAGTTGTCTGAGCGCCCGGGCCAGCTGGTCGGGACAACTCGTCCCGCGGCCCTTGCAGTCGATACCCTCCAGCCTGGCGATCACATCGCCGGCTTTCCGGCCTTCGCATAGTCTGGCCAGTCCCTGGGTGTTCCCGTGGCAGCCTTTGGTGTATTGCACCCGGCGGATGGTCTCTCCCTCCATCTCAATGTCGATCTGCTCGGAGCAAACCACGGCGGAAGTCCGGAAAGAGGCCTTCCGTACCCCTCCTTCCGTAATATCATTTATCTTTGTTACTTCGTACATATGCGGTGTTTGGCACAAAGGTGTAAAAATTCCGGGTCGTTTCCAAAATCTTCAGGGCAGGATTCAAGCAGTTTTACTTGTCACTGTAATGGCCGTATGAAGAGATGATGAATACCTCAATGATTCTATCTTCAATGGAGTAGATAAGACGATGTCGGGAATTGATGCGACGGGACCAGGTCCCATTCAAGTTTCCCTTCAAGGGTTCAGGTTTTCCTGTCCCAGTTCGAGGGTGGAGCTGTACTTCCTGTAACAATGCTGCAGCTTTGCGGAAAGCAGCCGGCTCGTTGCGCTTCAGTCTTGAAAGGTCTTCTTTAGCTTGGTCTGAGAAGGTTAACTTGTAGATCATAGTGAATCAAGAAAGGCTTTAAGTTCTTGCTTGCCTTTGACGGTAGTGCTTTTACCCTCCTGGATTTGACGGAGCCCTTCGTTGATTCTTTGGGTAAATTCTTCTTCGGTCATTACCGCATCATCCCCTGAGATGGGAACCAGTTTGAAAGAACCATGACTCCGGGAATGCAGGACAACACTCTTGCCATTAACGGCCATACCAAGATATTTACCTTGATTGGCACGGAACTCTCTACTGCTAATGATGACCATAGTAACCGAATTTTTATTGCTTGCAAAAATACGATAAAAATTTTGGTTACCAAAATGGATGCAGACCACGTCACCGCCTGGAGCAAAGGCGGCGCCACCGATATCGGCAATTGTCAGATGCTCTGCAAAACACACAACCGGGCAAAAGGAAACCGATAAAAACTAACGGGACATATTCCCCAGTGTCTGTACCCTCATAAAAATACCTGAGGGTACTGTCATTTTGGGCCGTTTTTGACGGTACCCTATCACTTTTTGCCGAGGGTACCGACACCTATGGCGGAGGGGCAGGATGCAGAATCCCGGCGGGAGGGTCCGGAGTGAGCGTAGCGAACAAAGTTCCCCGGATGCTCTTTCCCGACCGCATCTGCATCCTGCTCGATTAAAGTTTTGACCACTAGTTTAGTTTTTGTTATCTTTGGCCATGGCAATGTTGAATTTTACTTGTGATTATACCGAGGGGGCGCACCCTTTGATTTTGCAGCGTCTCGCCGAGACCAACCTGATGCAGGAAGCCGGATATGGGGAAGACGCCTTTTCGGCAAGCGCCCGGGAACGCATCCGCGCAGCCGTCGGCGTGCGGGATGCCGATGTGTTTTTTCTGGTCGGTGGAACCCAGACCAACGCCACGGTCATAGATGCGCTTCTGCACGGATACGAGGGAGTCATCGCCGCGCAGACGGGACATATTGCCGTGCACGAGGCGGGGGCGGTGGAGAGCGCCGGACATAAGGTGCTGACGCTGCCTTCGCATCAGGGAAAATTGGACGCCGGAGAACTGGAGCGCTATCTGGAAGATTTCTATGCCGATGCCGCCTGGCCCCATATGGTTTGTCCGGGGATGGTCTATCTGTCCTTCCCCACGGAATACGGGACCTTGTACAGCAAGCACGAATTGATGTGCATCCAGGCCGTCTGCCGCCGCTACCGTTTGCCGCTTTTCGTCGATGGCGCCAGGCTGGGCTATGGCCTGGCCAGCGACGGTTGCGACATCAGTCTGCCGGAACTGGCACAGTGCTGTGACGTGTTTTATATCGGGGGAACGAAAGTCGGGGCCTTGTGCGGGGAAGCGGTCGTCTTCCCCAAAGGAGCGCCTGCCCATTTCTTTACCACCGTCAAACAGCACGGCGCCCTCCTGGCGAAGGGCCGCCTGACGGGGATTCAGTTTGACGTGCTTTTCACGGACGGGCTGTATTTCTCCATCAGCCGGAACGCCGTGCAAAGGGCATTGGAACTGAAGGCGCTTTTCCTTGAAAAAGGCATTCCCCTGTATATCGATTCTCCGACCAATCAGCAGTTTCCCATCCTGACGAAAGCGCAGATAGACGCCTTGGAGGGCAAGGTGCGCTTCGAAATCTGGGAGAGGCTTCCGGATGGCCGCTGCGTGACGCGCTTTGCCACAAGTTGGGCGACCTTCTCCGAGAGTATTGCCGCCCTGGCGGAATTGCTGGGGGAATTTGAACAATCGTAGATTATGCTTATCTTTGTAAGTTATGCAAGAACTCATTAAAGAATTGAAGCTTCACATCATAGAAGCGCTGAACCTCGAGGGAATGACCCCGGAGGATATTGACGACAATGCGCCTCTCTTTGGCGACGGTCTTGGTCTGGATTCCATAGACGTATTGGAACTCATTGTCGTGCTGGAAAAGAACTACGGCATCAAGTTGTCTTCTCCCCAGGAGGGCAAGAAGGTGTTCTCCAGTGTTGCCGCACTGGCACAATTCGTTCAAGAGGCCCGCACCAAGTAAATGCCGTCGCGCATCCTGATAACGGGTTTCGGAGTCGTTTCTTCGATCGGCCGCGGCAAGGAGGAAAGCCTCGTCGCGCTGCGGGAGGGCCGTCGTGCCCTCGCGACGCCCCGTTATCTGAAGACCAGCCTGATGCATTTGCCGGTGGGGGAGGTGGACATCCCCAACCGTCCCGGCGTACCGCGTACGGTCCTGCTCGGCGAAATGGCCCTCAGGGAAGCGGTGACGGAGGCGAAGTTGGGCCCTGCCGATCTGGCGAAGGCCGCCCTCATTTCGGGTACGACGGTCGGCGGCATGGACCTGACGGAATCGGCCTTCCCGGCCTACGGCGGTCCGCACGACTGCGGCTCCACGACGGAGGCGATGGCCGATGCCCTGGGCGGTTTCTCGATGGCGACGACACTTTCCACCGCCTGTTCTTCTGCTGCCAATGCCCTGATCCTGGGCGCAGAACTCATTCACGCCGGCAAGGCGGAGATTGTCGCGGCGGGCGGAAGCGAATGCCTGTCGGACTATCATCTGAACGGATTCAACTCCCTGATGATCCTGGACAGCGAACTGTGCCGTCCCTTCGATAAGACGCGCGCCGGCCTGAATCTCGGCGAAGGCGCCGCCTTCCTGATTCTGGAAAGCGAAGAATCCGTCCTTAAGCGCGGCGTAAAGCCCATCGCGGAACTGGCGGGCTATGCCAATGCCTGCGACGCCTTTCATCAGACGGCCTCTTCCCCGGACGGGGAGGGCGCGTTCCTGGCGATGCAGGCGGCCCTGAAGATGGCGGGCCTGCAACCGGGCGACGTGGACTATGTCAACGCCCACGGCACCGGAACCCCCAACAACGATCCCAGCGAAAGTGCCGCCCTGCGGCGCCTGTTCGGCGATGCCCTGCCGCCGGTTTCTTCGACCAAGGGGCTTACGGGGCACACGACCAGCGCTTCCGGCTCCATCGAAGCCTCCTTCTGCCTGCTGGCGATGCAGCATTCCTTCCTTCCCGCCAATGCGGGCTGGACAGAAGCCGATCCGGACTGCATCCTTCCCTATACCGCCCTCGGTGAAAGCCGCAGCGTGAACGTCGCCCTGTGCAACGCCTTCGGCTTCGGCGGCAATGATTCCTCCCTCTGTTTGAAGAAAGTATGATGCGCAAGGTGTACATACGGTCGGTCTGTGCCTTGAAGCCGGGAGCGGAGGAGCCCGACTACAAGTCCTTGCTGACGATGATGGAGGCGCGCCGGATGACCCCGCTGATGAAGCGGGCGGTCTGGACGGCGGCAAAAGCGCTGGAAGAGGCCGGGCTCGACTGTCCGCAGGCGATTCTCTGCGGGACGCAGTGGGGTTGCCTGGCGAATACCGAGAGTTTCTTCAAGTCCCTGCACGGCCTGGATGAACGCGCGCCCAGCCCCACGCATTTTATGCAGTCCACGCATAATACCATCGCGTCGATGCTGGCGATCCGCCTCAAATGCCACGGCTACAACGCCACCTATTCCCATTCGGAAATCTCCTTCGAGAGCGCCCTGCTGGATGCCTTCCTGCAAATCGGCGCCGCCAAGGCCGACAATGCCCTCGTCGGAGCCTATGAGGAAATGCCGCCGCTCTTCGGCGAAATGTTCCATAGCACGGCCGATGTGGCCGCCGCCTTTGTGCTTACGGCAGAAGCGGAAGGGGCGCTCTGTACGCTGGAGGATGTGCAACTTCTCCGTGGCGGCAACGTTGCCGATCCCTCGAAGCCCCTGGCCCTCGCGCTTGCGGAAGCGCTGCCCTGCAAAGGGACGCTGACCCTGCAAGGCGGAGGAACAGGCCGCTCCCAATCCTTGATACGCCTATGTGGAAACTGATTCTTTTGAGCCTGCTGCAGAGCATTTTCCTTTGCGGAGGACAGGTGCTCCTGAAACTCGGACTGGCCAAATCCGGTCCCTTCTCCTGGAGCCTCAGCTTCTTTCGTTCCCAACTGAGCAATATCTGGTATCCCGCCTGCGGAGTGACCTTCACCATCGCGGGCATCCTGTGGTTCTACCTGCTGAAACACTATCCTTTCAGCATAGCATACCCGCTTTCCTGTATCAGTTATATCTTCGGGATGGTAGCGGCCATCCTGGTGTTTCACGAGCAGGTCTACTGGACCCAGTGGCTCGGCGTACTGTTGATTATGGCGGGCTGCGCCCTGATCGTCAAATGAAACGTCTGCTTCCGTTCCTCCTTCTCCTGTTCGCCGTTTCCCGGACGGCGCTGGCACTGGATGCGCTTTCCCAGGCGGAATCCCGGGCCCTTTGCGCGCGTCTCGAAGCGGCCCTCCAGCCGCCGCAGAGCGGCGCATACCGGATGGTCCGTCATTCCGACCTGCTGGAACAGGACCAGAAGAGCAGCGGAACGCTCGAAATCCCCTCGGCCGGTGTCATCCGGCTTAGCCAGACGGAGCCTTTCGCCAAAGAATCCGTGCTGGATGCGGCCCAGTCCCGTTTTCCCGTACCTCAGCGCCTGCTGGATGAAAAACTTTTCCGCATCGAATGCTTCGACGAGGGGAAGAACTTCCTCCTGGTGCTGACGCCGCTGCGGCGGGACCTCTCCCGGGTGGTATGCAGCCTGGAACTGCGCACGGCAGGCTATGCGGACCGTCTGCAGAAAATCCGTCTGAACAGCCCCGACGGGGGATTTACCCTGCTTGAAATCCGGTGAACGGGAACCTTTCATACTGCGTGCTGGTGCCGGTGTACAATAACGCGGGCACCATCGTAGATGTTCTCCAACGGGCATTGGCGGTTACGGAGCAGCTTATCGTGATTTGTGACGGCTGCACCGACGGCACTCCTGAACGCATCGCCGAGGCGGCCCTGCCCGTGCAGGTCCTGTCGTACCCGAAAAACAAAGGAAAGGGAGCGGCCCTGCGCCTGGGTTTTTCGTACGCGCGCGAGCGCGGGTACGCGTATGCCATCACCGTCGATGCTGACGGCCAGCACTTTCCGGAGGATATTCCGCTGCTGCTGGCGGCCATCGAGGCGCATCCCGGCGCCCTCGCTGTAGGTTCCCGGCGGCTCGATGCGGAAAATATGCCCTCGGGCAACACCTTCGCCAACCGCTTCTCGAATTTTCAGTTTACGGTCAATACGGGCGTGCGGCTGCCCGACACGCAGACCGGCTTCCGGGCCTGGCCCTTGGCCGAATTGCCGCCCCTCTGGCTCATCCCTTCCCGCTACGAGGCGGAACTGGCGCTGCTGGACCTCTGCGCCTGGCGGGGCGTTCCCCTGATTCCCGTGCCCGTCCGCGTGCATTATCCGCCGAAGGGGGAGCGCATCAGCCATTTCCGGCCCTTTGCGGACTTCAGCCGCATCTTCATCCTGAACTGCATCCTCTTCGTGACCTCCCTCGTCTATGGCTGGCCACGGACCCTGTTGCGCAAAATCTTCTGTAAGAAATGAGGGAGTGGGTGCTGAAAGTTTATGATTTCCTGAGCCGACGCCGGAAACTGGCGGCCCTGCTCCTTTTCGCGGTGCTGGGGCTGAGCGCCCTTTCTGCCCTGCGTCTGTCCTACGATGAGGACATCAACGCCTTCCTGCCTTCGGATCCGCAGACGGAACAGTACCGCAGCGTGTACGAACGGATGGGCGCAACGGACCGTAATGCCGTATTTTTCAGCGCCAAAGAGGGGAGCGACTGCACGGTTCCGGACCTTCAGGACGCGATGGCGGCCTTCGGCGACAGCCTGGCTGCCGGAGGCGACTGGGAAGCGCAGATCTGCCTGGATGATGCGTCCGGCGTACAACTCCGGCAGTTCATCGCTGCCAATGCCCCGTACTTCCTGCGCGAAGACGATTACCGGCGGGCGGATTCCCTGCTTGCGCAGCCCGGCTATCTGCAGCAGCGCCTCTCCGAGGTGAAGGAAGCGTTCTATTCTCCCTTCGCCTCCGTGTCGCGCGATGTCTATCGCAGCGATCCGCTGGGCTTGTTTACTCCCGTATGGCAGCGGCTTTCCGTTTTCAATCCGGCCGGAGAGGGGGCATCGCTGCGGGACGGCTTTTTATTTACGGCAGACGGCAGCACCGGCATCGCCTTCCTGCGTTCGCCTTACGGCGGCAGTGAAAGCGGCGCCAATGCGGCACTCGTCGCCAGTATGAAATCAGCCGCACAGGCCGTCGAAGCGCAATTCCCCGCAGTGGAGATCACGTCTACCGGCGCTCCGGAAGTGGCGGTGGAGAATGCCACCCGCATCCGCAAGGACAGTCTCCTGGCCCTGGGCATCGCCATCGTGCTCATCTGCCTGGTGCTTTTCCTCTCGTTCAGGCGCTTTGCCGACGTGCTCTGGATCGTCATTTCCATCGCCTGCGGTACCCTTTTCTCACTGGGCCTGATTGCGCTTTTCCGCCCTTCGGTGTCCATCATTATCCTCGGCATCGGCTCGATGATCATCGGCATTGCGGTGAATTATCCGCTGCATTACGTCGATCACCTCAAATACCGTCCCGACAAGCGGCAGGCCCTCGCGGACCAGATAGAACCGCTGCTCGTGGGCAATATCACCACCGTCGGCGCGTTCCTGTCGCTGATGCTGCTCAGTGCCGGCGCCCTGCGCGATTTCGGCTTTATCGGCGCCGCGATGCTGCTCGGCACCATCCTTTTCGTTCTTTTCTTCCTGCCGCTTTTCTTCCCGATGGCGAAGAAGCCGCGACGGACGCTCCGGCTCGACCTGGACCGCCATATCCGCCTTCCCCGGCCCGCATCGGCCGTCGTTTTCCTGCTCTTCGTTGCGCTGACCGCCTTTTTCTACAGCCGCAGCGGCGATGTGGTCTTCGATGCGGATGCGCATCACATCAACTATATGAGCACGGAGCAGGCAGAAGGATTTGCGCGGCTCGAAGCGCTCGGCGGCCCCAGACAGCCGCTCTATGCCGTTTCTGCTTCCGCCGATGTGCAGCAGGCGCTCGAAGGGAGCGAACGCGTCGCCGAACTGCTCGGGGAAAAAGTGCCCGGCTATGCGGGGATTTCGGACTTCGTCCCCTCGAAAAGGGCACAAGAGCAGCGCCTGGTGCGATGGAACCGCTTCCGCAGCGCCCATCCGGAACTGCCCTTTGCCTTGAATGAAGCGGCCGTTGCCGCCGGCTTCTCCCGGACGGCCTTTGCACCTTTCCTGTCGCTCTGGTCGAAGGATTATCGCGTGCAGGAAGTGGATTTCTTTGCGCCTTTTACCTCGAGTGCCGGGGCTTCGCGCTTCCTTGTCGGAGCGGAGGGCGTCTATGTGGTGAATACCCCTGAATCGGCCCCCGGCCTCAAGGAAGCATTGCGTGCGTCGCTGCCGCAGGGCAGCTTTTGCTTCGAGCCTTCCGACCTCTCGAACCGGCTGGTCGGGCTGCTGTCGGCGGATTTCGACAAGATCGGCCTGCTCTGCAGCCTCATCGTCTTTTTGTTCCTGACGCTTTCGCTCGGCAGGCTGGAACTGAGCCTGCTTTCCTTCCTGCCGCTGGCGGTGGGCTGGATCTGGATCCTGGGCTTCATGCAGGTCAGCGGGCTCTATTTCAATATCGTCAATATCATCCTGGCGACCTTCATCTTCGGCCAGGGCGACGACTATACAATCTTCATTACCGAAGGCCTGATGTACGAATATGCGACGGGCCGCAAGATCCTGCATTCCTACAAGAATTGCGTGGTACTCTCGGCGCTGATCATGTTCATCGGCATCGGCGCGCTGATTTTCGCCAAACACCCGGCGATGCGTTCCCTTTCGCTGGTGACGATGATCGGTATGGTGACGGTGGTGGGGATGGCCTACTACCTGCCGCCGCTGCTCTTCCGTTTCCTGACGCAGAAAGGCGGGGAACTGCGCGAGGTGCCCCTGACCTTCCGGCGCATCGGCGCTACGGCGGTGATGATGCTGAACTTCCTGCTGTCGCTGCTCGGTATCGCGCTGGTCACTTTCGTGTGGCTGCTGTTCCCGCGCTCGGAAAAGTGGAACCTGCGCTATCACCGTTTCGTGCAGCGCTGCGCGATGATTTCCTTCAAGTTGATTCCCGATACGCGGCTCAGCGTACGTAATCCGCGGGGCGAAGACTTCTCGCGTCCGGCCGTCGTCGTCTGCAACCATCAGTCGCATTTCGACGTGCTGGCGGCACTCTGCCTGACGCCGCGGCTCGTAGTGCTGACCAACGACTGGGTGCGCCGCAATCCGCTCTACGCGCCCGTCATTCACCGAGGCAACTTCTTCCCGGTCTCCGAGGGGCTGGAAAAGAATATCGAGTGCCTGCGTCCGCTCGTGGAAAAAGGCTACAGCGTACTCGTCTTCCCCGAAGGCACCCGCAGTGCCGATGGCAGCATACAACGCTTCCACCGCGGTTTCAGCGCGCTGGCGCGGACTCTGGGCGTCGATGTGCTGCCGCTCTATATCCACGGCTTCCACGAACTGCTGCCGAAGAAGGCGACGGTGCTCCGTCGCGCGGGCCTTACGCTGGAAATCGGCGAAAGGATACGGCCCGAGGCCTTCCCGGAAAGCGATAAAGGCTTCGCTTCGGAACTGCGGAAGCACTATGCGGCGGCCAAGGAGCGGATGCGCGATGCGTGCGAAACTCCGGCTTTTGTTGCACCGTTCGTAAAATACCGCTACCTTTACAAGGGCTCTGCGGCGATGAGCGAGTGCCGACGGACGCTGCGCCGGGAAATGCAGCGCTGCGCCTCTCCGGAGTGGGAGGGGCTGTCTTCCGTCCGTGTGATGAACGGCGGATACGGCGCTTTCGCCCTGCTGCTGGCCCTGTCCCACCGGCATTTGCGGGTCATCTGCTATGAGCGGGAGGAAGAAAAATACCTGACGGCGAGCCACTTGACCGCGCTCCCGTCCAATTTGGAATATGTCTGGCTGCAGGAGGGCGTAGTGCCTGCTGAAGCCGATCAGGAGATTGTATTGTGAGAAGACTTATAGGACTTGTCTTGTTGATGGCCTTGCTGCCCGTGACGGCTCCGGCGAAGGGGATAATCCTCCCCGGAAGCGGCGGGAAAGCCACGCTGGAGGCCTTTCTTCCTTCCGAGGGAGAGACGGGGACGGCGGTGATCGTCTGTCCCGGAGGCAGCTATTTCTGGCTGGACGACAAGACGGAAGGCGTGGATGTGGCGCAGTGGCTGGCCGGGAACGGCATTGCCGCCTATGTGCTTCGTTACCGCGTTTCCGGCTGGTTTGCCTATATGCACCATTTTCCGTATCAGTTGTATCCCGGCAGTCTGCGGGATTTGCAGTGCGCGATGCGGGAGGTTCGTTCGACCTATCCGGGCCTTTCCCGGCTGGGCGTGATGGGCTTTTCCGCCGGCGGTCATCTGGTGATGAGCGCCGCTGAGTTTTGCGATATGGACGGCGACCTGCGGCCGGATTTCGTGGCGCCCATTTATCCGGTGGTCACTTTCTCGGATGAGCGTTATGTGCATAAGCGTTCCCGCCGGGCCTTGCTTGGAGACAGGGGAGCGCGGGACCGTTCGCTTTGCGATTCGCTCTCCTTGGAGCGGCATATCCCCGCGCCCTGCCCGCCGGTGTTCCTGCTGAATTGTGAAGACGACCCCGTCGTCGAATGGCATAATTCCGCGCTGCTGGATTCGGCGCTTACCGCCTCCGGCGTGCCTCATACCTATATCAGATACAAGACCGGAGGACACGGTTTCGGCGCTACCGTTGCCAAGCAGAATGCCGAAACCTGCCGCTGGCAGAGTGAATTTTTAGATTGGTTGAACGCATTATGAAAGATATCGAATTTGCCTCTCCCGCCCAGATCAAGGCTTTTCAGGAAGAACTCTTGCGCGGACAGATAGCCTTCCTTGCTGAGCATTCCCCGTTTTACCGCAAGATGTTCGCGGACAAGGGGATAGACCCTGCCACCATCCGTACGCTGGAGGACCTGGAACGGCTTCCCTTTACCGACAAGCAGGACCTGCACACGCACAATATGGATTTTCTCTGCGTCCCGCAGGAAAAGGTCATCGATTATGTGACTACCTCCGGCACGACCGGAGACCCCGTCACCTTCTGCCTGACCGAAAAGGACCTGGAGCGTCTGGCCCTCAATGAACGGAAGAGTTTCTCCTGCGCCGGCGTGCAGCCCGGAGATATCGTCCAGTTGATGACGACCCTGGACAAGCGCTTTATGGCAGGACTCGCGTACTTCCTGGGGCTTCGTGCGCTCGGCGCCGGGGTAGTGCGTGTCGGCAACGGCATCCCCGAATTGCAGTGGGATACGATCCAGCGCCTGCGTCCCGACACGATCATGTGCGTTCCCTCCTTCATCCTGCGCCTGGTCCAGTATGCGGAGGAGCACGGCATCGACTATCGTTCCAGCAGTATCCGCCGCATCATCGGCATCGGCGAAGGGCTGCGTTCGCAGGATTTCAGCCTGAACCTGCTGGGTCGGAAGATTCGCGAAAAGTGGCCTGAAGTGCAGTTGTTCGCGACCTATTCATCGACCGAAATGGGAGCGACCTTCTCCGAATGCCCTTGCGGCTGCGGCGGGCATCTGCACCCCGAACTGCTGATTCTCGAAATCATCGGCGAGGACGGAAAGCCCGTGCCCGACGGACAGAGCGGGGAAGTGGTGGTGACGACGCTCGGCGTGGAAGGTATGCCGCTGCTGCGTTTCCGTACGGGCGATATCGCCGCGCGGGTGAGCGGACAGTGCCGGTGCGGACGCTGGTCGCCGCGCATTACGCCGCTGCTCGGCCGCAAGAACAATATGATCAAGTTCAAGGGGACGTCGCTCTATCCGCCCGCCATCAACGATGTGCTGGACAATACCGATTATGTGGAGAACTATGTGGTGATCGTGCGCGACAGCGAGGCCGGGACGGACGATGTGCTGGTGCGTCTGGGACTGAAATTCCAGCCGCCCTTCGATCCGGTCAAGGACCTTAAGGACCGCTTCCGCGCCCGTATCCGCGTGGCTCCGCAGGTGGAACTCTGCCCCGTGGCGGAAATTGCCGCCATCAACCATCCCCCGAAATCCCGTAAACCCGTTAAATTCATCGACGAGCGCAATGCCCGATAGCCGTTTTGACGACATACGGCCCTTCAATGCCCGGGAGTTCCCTGCGGCGATGCAGCGCATCACCGCGGATGAGCGTTTCCCCCTGATTGCTTCCTGGCTATTTCCGGGAAGGTCTTCGGAGGAGTTGCGGGCATTGATGCTTTCCCTGCGCTCCGCCGATGAGTTCCAGCGTGTGGTGATGCGCGACGTGGTGCAGTCCATTCTGGACAAAAGTTCTACGGGATTCAGCTGGAGCGGCCTGGAGGGGCTGTCGCGAGATGAGAGGTATCTGTTTGTCTCCAACCACCGGGATATTATGATGGATGCTGCGATACAGCAGTATCTCTTTGTGAATGAGGGCTTTGAGACGGCGGAAATCACCTTTGGCGCCAATCTGATGTCGCCGGGACTGGTGACGGATATCGGCCGTGCCAACAAGATGTTCCGCACCGAGCGGCCCGGGGTGAGCGGGGCTTCTCCGCGGGAACTCTGGAGAGAACTCCAGCATCTTTCCGACTATATCCGCTATGCGCTCTGCGAGAAGCGTCAGTCCGTCTGGATTGCGCAGCGCGGGGGACGCACCAAGGACGGTCTGGATGTGACCGACCCGGCCGTGCTGAAGATGTTCCTGATGAGTTCTCCGGCTGACCCGGTGGATGCTTTGTGTGAACTTCACCTGGCTCCGATTGCGATTTCTTATGAGTGGGAGCCCTGCGATACATTGAAGGTGCTGGAATTGTATGCTTCTTCCCGGGCGGCTTATGAGAAGCAGCCGGGGGAGGACCTGAACAGCATCCTGACCGGAATCACCCAGCCCAAGGGCAGAATCCATATGGCATTCTGCAAGCCTTTGGACGCTGCCGAGCTGGAGGCCTTCCGCGGTCTTTCCGCTTCCGTTTTCTGCCGGGAGGTGGCGGCGCTCATCGACCGGCGCATCCGCAGTGCCTACCGCTTGTTCCCGAACAATTACATCGCTGCGGATTTGCTGCGTGGCGGAGACCGCTATGCGTCTTATTACGATGCGGCGCAGAAGGCGGCCTTCGAGGCGCATCTGAAGGCACTTGACCGCTACTCTACTTACGATGTCGCGGAACTCCGCTCCCGCATGCTTGCGCTCTATGCTAATCCGGTAGGGGACTCCATCGTCTAATTTTGAAAAAATCAAAACAACCCGTATCTTCGCGTACTATGGAAAATAAAGAGAACAAACAGATCAATATCGAACTCAAGCCTGAGGTTGCGAAGGGCACTTACTCGAACCTGGCCATTATCAGTCACTCCCACAGCGAATTCATCCTGGATTTCGCGACGGTCCTTCCCGGTCTTCCCAAGCCGGAAGTAGGCAGCCGCATCCTGATGACCCCGGAGCATACGAAACGGCTCCTGAACGCATTGGCGGAGAATATCAGCAAATACGAAGCCCAGTTCGGCCCCATCGTCATCGACGCTCCGCGCGCCACCTTCAACCTCACGGACCTCAATCCCAATGGACCGAAATCTTGACCGGATCAAGGCCATCGCGCTGGACATCGACGGAGTGATGACAGACGGCAGTGTCATCCCCCTCGCTGACGGCGACCTGTTGCGCATCCTGGACGCGAAAGACGCCCTCGCCATCCGCGTAGCCATTATGAAAGGCTACATCGTCGCCATTATGTCCGGCGGCGACACGGAAGCATTGCGCAAACGTATGGAAAATATGAGTATCCGCCCTGAAAACATCTTCCTGGGATGCCGCGGCAAACTCGCTATATTCGAGCGTTTCTGCGCGCAGAACGGCCTTTTGCCGGAGGAAGTGATGTACATCGGCGACGATCTGCCCGATGTGCCGGTGCTCCGTGCTGCCGGTCTGGGCATTGCACCTGCCGATGCTGCGCAGGATGCCAAGGAAGCGGCGGACCGCATCTCGCCCTGCGGGGGCGGAAAACGCTGCATACGCACCGAAATCGAGCGCCTGATGCGCTATCAGGGCAAGTGGGAATTCGATTATGCCCAAACCTTTTAACCTGCCCTGGCGGCTGATTCTCGGCAGTAACTCCCCGCGCCGGCGCGAACTGCTTGGAGCGATGGGATTTGAATTTACCGTCGATACCGGCAACAGTTTCATCGAAAGCATTCCCGAGGCCACGGCGCCGCGCGAAGTTCCGGTGCTGATGGCGCGTGGAAAGTCGCAGGGATTCCACCGGCCGCTGCAGCCCGATGAACTGCTTATTACCGCCGACACCGTCGTCATCCTGCCCGGCGGGGACGGAGTGATTTTCGGCAAGCCGAAGGACCGGGAAGATGCCCTGCGGATGCTACGGGAACTCTCCGGCCGCTCGCACGAAGTTATTACTGCCGTGTGTATTAGGACTATTGAATTCGAGCATTGCTTCACCGACAGCACCCTCGTGCATTTTGCCCCGATGAGCGAAGAAGAAATCGCCTGGTACACCGACACCTGCCGTCCCTTCGACAAGGCCGGCGCTTATGGAATCCAGGAATGGATCGGCCACATCGCCATCTCCGGGATCGACGGCTCCTACAACAACGTCGTCGGTTTTCCCACCCAAAAACTCTGGCAGGCGCTGAAAAAGCTGTAGCAAACGGATGCGTAAGATGCCCCAGGGCGATTTAGCGCAGCGAATATTCCAAAGGAATTCGTATATTTGCAAGATATGGAACAGAAGAGCAAATACAATCCTTCCGAGGTGGAAGCGAAGTGGTATGCCTATTGGCTGAAGAACAGGTGTTTTCATTCCGAACCCGATCAGCGGGAACCCTATACCATCGTCATTCCGCCGCCCAATGTGACGGGCATCCTGCATATGGGCCACGTGCTCAACAACACGCTGAACGACGTGCTCATCCGCAAGGCGCGGATGGACGGCAAGAACGCCTGCTGGGTACCGGGAACGGACCACGCCAGCATCGCCACCGAGAACAAGGTGGTGGCGCGCCTGGCCGCACAGGGCATCAAGAAGGAAGACCTCACCCGCGAGGAATTCCTGAAGCACGCCTGGGCCTGGAAGGAGGAACACGGCGGTATCATCCTTGAGCAGTTGCGCAAACTGGGCGCCTCCTGCGACTGGGACCGCACCCGCTTCACGATGGAGCCGGAACTCTCGAAGGCTGTCATTGCCACCTTCTGCCATTTCTACAAGAAGGGCTGGATCTACCGCGGTGTGCGGATGGTCAACTGGGACCCGGTGGCCCTGACTGCCATCAGCGATGACGAAGTGATCCACCGCGATACCCAGAGCCACTTCTATCACCTGAAATACTATGTCTCGGACGGAAAGGGCAATCCCACCGACCAGTACCTCGTGATTGCGACCACGCGTCCCGAGACCATTATGGCCGATGCCGCCATCTGCGTCAATCCCGCCGATGAGCGCCATCACTGGCTGCGCGGCAAGAAAGTGCTGATTCCGCTGATCAACCGCGAAATTCCCGTCATCGAAGACGATTATGTGGAGATGGACTTCGGTACCGGCTGCCTCAAGGTTACGCCGGCGCACGATGCCCACGACTACGAAATCGGCCTGCGGCACAATCTGCCGATCATGGACATTATCGACGATCACGGCCGCCTGAATGCCGATGCGCAGATCCTCGTGGGCGAGGACCGCTTCGTCGCGCGCAAGAAAATCGCGAAAATGCTCGAGGAGTCCGGCAATCTGCTGAAGGTGGAGGAATATACATCGCCCGTAGGTTATTCCGAGCGTACGGATGCGGTCATCGAACCGAAACTCTCGGCGCAGTGGTTCCTCAAAATGGACGATCTGGCCGCTCGCGCGCTGGATGCGGTGGAGTCGGGCCGCATTCATTTCATTCCGGACAAATACCGCAATGTATATCGGCATTGGATGGAGAACGTGCGCGACTGGTGCATTTCCCGCCAGTTGTGGTGGGGACAGCGCATTCCCGCGTGGTACCTGCCCGACGGACAGGTCGTCGTCGCCGAAACTGCCGAAGAAGCGCTTGTCGAGGCGCAGAAACTTAATCCCGCGCTGAAGGCGGAAGACCTGCATCAGGACGAGGATGTGCTGGATACCTGGTTCTCCAGCTGGCTTTGGCCCATCTCGGTGTTCGATCCCGAGCAGCCCGGTCATCCCGAGCACAAGGCGAATGCGGACCTTTCCTATTATTATCCGACCAGCGACCTCGTGACCGGCCCGGACATCATCTTCTTCTGGGTGGCGCGTATGATTATGGCGGGCGACGAGTTTATGCACGACGTGCCGTTCCGCAATGTCTATTTCACCGGTATCGTCCGGGACAAGATCGGCCGCAAGATGAGCAAGACGCTCGGCAACAGCCCGAACCCGCTGGACCTGATTGAAAAGTACGGCGCCGATGCCGTCCGCATCGGTATGCTGCTCTGCTCCTCCGCCGGCAACGACATCCTTTACGATGAGACGCAGATCGAGCAGGGACGCAATTTCTGCGGCAAGATCTGGAACGCCTGGCGGCTTGTCAGCGGCTGGAACGTCGATGAAAAGGCGGAGCAGAGCGAAGTCTCCCGCGCAGCGGTCAAATGGTTCGACAACCTGCTCAGCCGCAGCATCGGCATCGTCGCCGACCATTACGCAAAATTCCGCATCTCCGATGCGCTGATGACCATATACAAGCTCTTCTGGGACGATTTCTGCTCCTGGTACCTCGAACTGGTCAAGCCCGGCTATGGTGCCGCTATGGACCGTGCGACCTTCGATGCGACCGTCGATTTCTTCTCCAAACTGCTGAAACTCATTCATCCGGTAATGCCTTTCATCACCGAAGAACTCTGGCAGGGGATGGAAGAGCGGCGCGAGGGCCAATCCATCATGTTCGAGCATACGCCGGTGGCCGGTCCCGTCGATGAAGCTTTCCTTTCGGCTTTCGACGACCTCCGCGCCATTGTCGTGAACGTCCGTGGCGTGCGTGCGCAGAAGGGCCTGTCGCCCAAGGAAGAACTGGCGCTGAATATCGAAGGCGCATTCCGTGAAGAACTGCTGCCCGTGCTGATGAAGGCAGCGAACCTTTCCAGCGTTGAATTCGCTGCGCCCGAAGGGCCTGCCGTATCGTTCATCGTCGGCACCGTCAAGGCTTCGGTGAAACTGGAAGGCCTGGTGGATGCGGGCGAGGAGCGCAAGAAACTGGAAGCGGACCTCGAGCATCAGCGCAAATTCCTTGCAGGCGTACGCGCGAAACTCTCCAATGAGAAGTTCGTCTCCGGTGCTCCGACGGCGGTGGTCGAAGGGGAGCGCAAGAAGGAAGCCGACGCGCTGGCCCGCATCGCTGCACTTGAAGCGTCGCTTTCGCAGCTGGCATGATATCGATTGATTCCCTGACTGTTGCCTATGGTGGCTTTACGCTGTTGGACGACATTTCGTTCCATATCAGCGAGAAAGACAAGATAGGGCTGGTGGGGAAGAACGGCGCCGGGAAATCGACGCTGATGAAATTGCTCTGCGGTCTGCAGAGTCCTACTTCCGGACAGATTGACAAGCCCTCCGGGGTGACCGTCGGTTACCTGCCCCAGATTATGGAGCACCACCGCGGGCGCAGCGTGCTCGAAGAGACGATGACCGTCTTCTCCGAGACGGCCGACCTGGAAAAGCGCATCGCCGATGTGACGCAGGAACTTTCCGAGCGCACGGATTATGAGTCCGAGGCCTATCTGGAACTGATTGAGCGCCTGACCGAACTGAATGACCGGCTCGCCGTTTCACACGGGGAACCGCCGGAGGTGCAGGCGCGCAAGACCCTGCTCGGACTCGGTTTCAAGGAATCGGAGTTCTCCCGGCCGACGGAAACGCTTTCACAGGGCTGGAACATGCGCATCGAACTGGCGAAGATCCTGCTCCGCGACCCGGATCTGCTGATGCTGGACGAGCCGACCAACCACCTTGACATCGAGTCAATCGAGTGGCTGGAAGGCTATCTGAAAACCCGTCGTGGGGCGTTGCTGCTGGTCTCGCACGACCGCAAGTTCCTTGACAATGTGACCAACCGCACGGTGGAAATCCTGCTGGGCCATATCCACGATTATAAGGTGCCTTATTCCCGCTACGTCGAACTTCGCGCCGAGCGGATGAAGCAGCAGGTGGCGGCATACGAGAACCAGCAGCGGATGATCGAGAAGACCGAAGAGTTCATCCAGGCCTTCCGATACAAACCCACCAAGAGCAACCAGGTGCAGAGCCGGATCAAGGCGCTGGAGAAGTTGGAGCGGGTGCAGGTGGACGAGACGGACAATGTGACCCTTACGGTCAAGTTTCCGCCTGCGCCGCGCTGTGGAGACGTAGTCTTCAAGGCGACGGGGCTGAGTGCCGGTTATCCGCAGAAGACCGTTTTCACGGGGGCTGATGTGGAAATCCGCCGTGGCGAGAAGGTGGCTTTCATCGGCCGTAACGGCGAGGGAAAGACCACGCTGATGCGCGTCATCACGGGGGAGTTGGCCCCGCTGGCCGGGGAGGTTTTCAATGGCTATAACGTCGATCTGGGCTATTTTGCCCAGAATCAGGAGGACGTGCTGGATAAGAAGGAGACCGTTTTCGGCACGCTGGACCGCATCGCCGTAGGGGATGTCCGCACGAAGTTGCGCGATATCCTGGCGCAGTTCCTGTTCCGCGGAGAGGATATCGACAAGCGTGTCAGTGTGCTCAGCGGAGGGGAGCGCGCCCGTCTGGGTATGGCCAAACTGATGTTGCAGAACCATAATCTCCTGGCCTTGGACGAGCCGACGAACCATATGGACATCAAGTCCAAGGATATCCTCAAGCAGGCGCTCAAAAGTTATGACGGAACCTTGATTATCGTGTCGCATGACCGGGATTTCCTGGACGGGCTGGTGGACAAACTTTATGAATTCCGAGACGGGCACGTGCGGGAGTTCCTCGGCACGGTGCAGGAATACCTCGAAAAACGCCGGCTCGAATCCTTGCGCGAACTGGAGCGCAGTGCGGTTTCTCCCGTGGCGGAAAAGCCTGCCAAGCCCGCTAAGCCGGCCGCTCCGGCGCCGCCTAAACAGGACCGCAAGACGCGCAACCGCATCTCCTGGCTGGAATGCGAGATTGAAAAACTCGAAACGCGGATGAAGGAAATCGAAACGGTCCTTTCCGCCCCCGGCCCCGAGGACGACATCATGGACCTCA
>JAEEJZ010000082.1 GCA_016282145.1 Bacteroidales bacterium
TCTAGCGTACCTTGGCGTCGCAGTACCAGCAGCGGAGTTCTCCGTCGGCACTGAGGCGGAATTTGTGGGGAGCGGCCTCAGAGGTGCAGATGCACTTGGGATTGGTGCATTTGGCGTGCGGGTTGTAGATGGGGATGTCTTCCTGGGGCATGCCGTGCGCCGGATCGTCCTTCCATTCCAATAACTTGACAATCAGTGCCATCCGGACGAACTTGCCGTTCTCCACCTGACGGAAGTAAGCGGCCCGGGGGTCGTTGTCCACCTCCTGCAGGATCTCGTTCACCCGGGGCAGGGGATGCAGCACGGCCATCCGGGATTTGGCCCGGGAGAGTTTTTCCAGGTCGAGGCGGAAACTGTCCTTCACGCGGTCGAACTCATCCTCGTCCAGGAAACGCTCTTTCTGCACGCGCGTCATATAGAGGATGTCCAGTTCGGGCATCACTTCCTCCATCGTCTCCACCTCGCGGTAGTCGATCTTCATCTTGTCGCAGACGTCGTGGCGGATGTAGTCGGGCAGTTTCAGTGCTTCCGGGGCAATCAGGATGACTTTGATGTCCTTGTAACGCGCCAGAGCCTTGATGAGCGAGTGCACGGTGCGGCCGAAGCGCAGGTCGCCGCAGAAGCCGATGGTGATGCCGTCGATATGCCCGAGTTCGCGCCGGATGGTGAGCAGGTCGGTCAGGGTCTGCGTGGGATGCGAGTGGCTGCCGTCGCCGGCGTTGATGATCGGCACCGGAGATACTTCGGAGGCGTAGAGCTGCGCTCCCTCGATATAGTGCCGCATGGCGATGACATCGACGAAACTGCTCACGACGCGCACCGTGTCCTGCACGGTCTCGCCCTTGCTGACCGAGGAATTGGCGGCATCGGCGAATCCGAGCACGTTCCCGCCGAGTTCCATCATCGCTGCGGTGAAAGAGAGCCGCGTGCGGGTGCTGGGCTCGTAGAAGAGCGTGGAGAGTTTCCGGTGGGCCATCTTGTCCTGCCAGGCTTCCCGGTTTTCAATGATTTCGCAGGCCAGGTCGATAATCTGGTCGGTTTCTTCGCGGGTGAGGTCCGTCGGGTCGATAAGGTGTTTCATAAGTTGTCCCTGAAGGCGATGATTTGTGCTTTTTGCGTTTCGGCGATATAGCCCTGCTCCGCGGCCACCTGCACGAGCGTGTCAAGGCAGCAGAGCGAGTGGTTGACGGTTTCGGCAGCGGCGATGCGTTCCTGCCCTTTGCGGAGGGCGTAGGTGAAGAGGCTGGCGATGCCGAGGACTTCGGCGCCGGCTTCGCGCAGGGCTTCCACGGTCTCGATGGCGCTGCCGCCGGTGGAAATGAGGTCCTCGACCACCACCACCTTCGTGCCGGGCTCCAGTTTCCCTTCGATGCGGTTGGTCCGTCCGTGGCTTTTGGCTTCGCCGCGGACATAGCCCATCGGCAGGCCCAGGATGGCAGCAGCGAGGGCCGCGTGGGCGATGCCGGCGGTGGAGGTGCCCATCAGCATCTGCACTTCGGGGTAGTTCGCACGGATCAGTTCCGCCAGCGCCTTTTCCACCGTATCGCGCACGGCGGGGGCGGAAAGGATCAGGCGGTTGTCGCAGTAAATGGGGCTTTTGATGCCGCTCGCCCAGGTAAAGGGCTGCTCGGGGCGCAGGAAAACGGCGCCGATCGAGAGCAGGCCCGCAGCAATGGTTCTTTCGTCATTCATATGCCAAGAAATTCTTTTTTACATCTGCGCCAGGCGGCCACGGGATCGGGGGCCGCGGTAATGGGGCGTCCTACGACGATGAAGTCCGAGCCCAGTTCGCGGGCACGGGCGGGAGTGGTGATGCGCACCTGGTCGTCGGCGGCGCTGTCCGCAAAGCGGATGCCCGGTGTGACCGTCAGGAAATCCTTCCCGCAGTTCTCCTTGACCAGGCCCGCTTCCAGCGGAGAGCAGACCACGCCGTTCAGGCCGGCCTCCTTCGCGTTGCGGGCGTAATGGGCAATGGTCGTGGGCATGTCGGCATCGATCAGCAGTTCGCGCTGCATACGCTCTTCGCTCGTGGAGGTGAGTTGGGTGACCGCAATCAGCAGGGCATCGGGACCCAGCCCCTCGCGGGCCGCCCGCATCATTTCCACCGTGCCGGCAGCGTGCACGTTGCAGATATCCGCTCCCAGGCGGGAAAGGACGGCCATGGCCTTGCGGACGGTGTTGGGAATGTCGTGGAGTTTCAGGTCCAGGAAGACCCGGTGTCCGCGGGCCTTGATCTCCCGCACCATCGCCGGACCCTCGGCGTAGAACAGTTCCATTCCGATTTTCACGAATGGCTTTTCCCCCTCCGGAAACCGGTCCAGAAAGTTCAGTGTCTGTTCTCTCCCTGCAAAGTCGCAGGCTACTATAACATCTTTGTTCATCATTTCTCTTCTTTGAATTGGCGGGCAATAGTTGAAGCAGGTTGTCCTCTGCGACCATTTACCCGGATAGGGTTGCGAAGCAACAGGGAGCAGAGGATATCTGCTGAAATCAGCCCGCCAATTCCTGTATGATTTTAATACAGGCCTGCGGGTCGCGGAGGTTGGCGGCGCCAACCTGTACGGCCGCGGCTCCGGCCAGTTGCATTTCAAGGACATCCCGTCCGCTGCTGATGCCGCCGCAGCCGATGACCGGAATTCCGCAGGCGTGACTGACCTGCCACACGGCGCGCAGGGCCAGCGGGAAGACCGCGGGTCCCGAGAAGCCGCCGAAGGTATTGGCCAGCACGGGCTTACCGGTCTTGAGGTCGATGCGCATGCCCAGGAAGGTATTGGCGACGGTCAGCCCGTCCGCCCCTTCGCGTTCGCAGACCCTCCCGATGGCGGCGATATCGGTCACGTTCGGGGAGAGTTTGACCACCAGCGGCTTCCGTTGCGTGGCTTTCCGGGCGGCGCGGACCACCTCTGCCGTCGCATCAGCGTCCGAGCCCAGCACCGCGCCGCCCGCGTGGACGTTCGGACAGGAGATGTTCAGTTCGATGATGTCGATGCCTTCGCACGCATCCGCCCGTTCGCAGCAGTAGGCATATTCTTCCGCGGAAAAACCGCCGATGTTGGCCAGCACGACGCCCGAGTACACTTCCCGCAGCGCAGGAACCTTTTCGCGCACCAGTACGTCGATGCCGGGATTCTCCAGCCCGACGGCATTCAGCATGCCGGCGGTGCAGTCCGCGACGCGCGGGCAGGGATTCCCTTCGCGCGGCTGTGCGGTCGTCCCTTTCAGGGCGATGCCGCCGAGGGCATTCACGTCGAAGTCGAAGCCCGTGCCGAAGCCGAAGGTGCCGCTGGCCGCAATGACGGGATTGCGCAGCGTCAGTCCGAGGAGTTTTACTGTAAGGTCCTTTACCATAATATCTTGTCAACGTCAAAGACGGGCCCGTCCGTACAGGTGCGGCGCGGTCCGTCCGTCGTTTTGCAGCTGCAGCACCAGCAGTAGCCCGCGCCGCAGCCCATTCTTTCTTCCAGGCTGGCCTGACCGTTCGTGCCCAGTTGCGCAGATACGGCGCGCATCATTACGCCGGGGCCGCAGGTATAGTAAAAATCGAAGGCGGGGGAGAGGGCGTCGATGGCATCGGTCACCAGCCCCTTCATTCCGGCACTGCCGTCCATCGTGACGATCTGCGTATCCGGGCAGAGGGCGCGAAATTCCGCTTCCAGTACCACGTCTTCGGCCGTTCCGAAGCCCAGGATGACGCTCATCTCCTTCCCGGCGGCGGCCAGTTCCCTGGCCAGCGGATAGAGCGGAGCGGCACCCAGGCCGCCGCCCACCAGCAGGGCCTTGCTCCGGCAGCGGGAGGCGTCAAAGGATTTGCCGAGTCCGGTCAGCAGGTTCAGCCGTGCGCCCGCGCCAAGGGCGGCCAGGGCCTTTGTCCCTTCTCCTACTACTTTATAATAGAGGACGAGCCGGCCAGGCTCAGTCTCGCAGATGGAGATGGGCCTGCGCAGGAAAAACCCGTCCAGGGCGAGGTTCACGAATTCCCCGCCGGCTGCAAAGGAAGGGTCGTCCGCACGGAGGACCAGCCGGTACACCTGACGGGCGACGCTCCGGTTCTCTACGATTGTATAATCCATCGTTTTCATACTGCGATGCCGTTTTTCAGGGTTGTGACGATGCGCCCGCGGACCTTCATCCCGTCGAAGGGAGTGGCGTGGCCCAGCGAGGCGAAGCGCGAACTGTCTATGCGGTATTCGTCCTGAAGGTCGATGACCGTCAGGTCTGCGGAGGCTCCGGGGACCAGGGCTCCTCCGATGCGGAAAATTCGCCTCGGGCCCGCGCAGAGGGCTTCGAGCAGCCGCTCCAGCGAAAGGCGTCCGGGCAGCACCAGCTGCGTGTAGAGTACGGGGAAGGCGGTTTCCAACCCGGTGATGCCCATCGCGCTGCCTTCCAGGCCGCGGGATTTTTCCTCCGCCGAATGCGGCGCGTGGTCGGTGGCGATGGCGTCGATGGTGCCGTCGCACAGGCCCTCGATCAGGGCTTCCCGGTCGGCGGCGCTGCGCAGCGGGGGATTCATCTTGAAGCGCCCTTCGTCGCGCAGGTCGTCCTCGCAGAGCGTGAGGTAGTGGGGCCCGGTTTCGCAAGTGACGGGAACGCCCCGGGCCTTTGCCGCGCGGATCAGCGCGACGCTCTCGGCCGTGGAGATATGACAGACGTGGTAGCGCGCGCCGGTCTTTTCGCAGAGCGCAAGGTCGCGTTCCACCTGCTTCCATTCGCTTTCGGAGCAGATGCCCCGGTGTCCGTGCTCCCGGCACCAGCGTCCGTCGTGGATGTAGCCGCCCCGCAGCAGGCTTTCGTCTTCGCAGTGTGCGGCGATGATGCAGTCTTCGCGCCGTGCGAGCTGCATCGCCGCTTCCATCATCGCATCGCCCTGTACCCCGCTGCCGTCGTCGGAAAAGGCGACGACGCTGCCTTTCAGTGCGCCCATGTCCACGAGTTGCTGCCCTTTGCGCCCGAGGGTGATGGAGGCGTAGGGGAGTACGTCGATGCAGGCGTCCCTGCGGATCAGTTCGAGTTCACGCTCCAGATGCTCCGGCGTGTCTGGGACGGGGTCGAGGTTGGGCATCGCGCAGACGGTGGTATAGCCGCCGCGGGCCGCCGCTTTCGTCCCTGTGCGGATGGTCTCCTTGTAGGAGGCGCCGGGCTCGCGGAGATGGACGTGTATATCAGCAAAGCCGAAGGAAATCAGTTTTCCTTCGGCTTTGATGACAGGGATATCGTTTGAAATGTAGATCGACGGGGATATTTCCGCTATCCGGCCGTCGCGGATGAGAATATCGGCCCTTTGCAGTGTACCTTGCAGTGATGCGGTACCTCCTTGAATGAGCAGGGTGCGAGGGGACGGTTTCATCGTGGCAAAGGTAAGAAAAAAATGCACAATTTTTCGCAGAAAGTAATCAACAATTTTTTGTTGATAAATTATCCCGGAAATCTTGTGTGAAAAAAGCGCATTTCTTGTAAATTTGCACACTGTTGTTGGTGGAATAAATTATGGTATCAATCATTATGGGCAGTGCAAGCGACTGGGAGGCGATGTCTCCTGCCTGCACAACCCTCGAAGAATTCGGCATCCCTTACGAAAAGAAGGTGCTCAGTGCGCACCGTAATCCCGGCCCCCTGGCCGATTATGTCCGTGCTGCCCGTGACCGTGGCGTGAACCTCTTCATTGCCGGGGCGGGCGGAGCGGCACACCTGCCCGGTGTGATTGCCGCGCTGACGACGCTTCCCGTCATCGGCGTACCGGTGCGCTCCAAAGCCTTGAACGGGATGGATTCGCTCCTTTCCATCGTACAGATGCCTTCCGGGATTCCCGTGGCGACGATGGCCATCGACGGTTCGCGCAATGCGGCGCTGATGGCCGTGGAAATACTGGCGCTCTCGGACCAGGGGCTGGAAGCGAAACTCGAGGACTTCCGCCGCAAACAAAGTGAAAAAGTGCTCAATACGACAATTTAAGGTGAGGGCAAGAAGAATTTACGTAGAGAAGGCTCCCCGCTTCCGTGTAGAAGCGCAGAGCCTTCTCGCCGATTTTAATGAGAACCTTTCGCTGGGCCTGAAATCCCTGCGGCTGGTGAATGTGTACGACCTCTTCGGTTTCTCCGACGCGCTGCTGGAGCAGTGCCGTTACCGGGTGTTCGGGGAGCGGGTGACGGATATCGTCAGCGACGAGCTGCCGCTGGACGGCCAGAAGTGGATCGCCGTGGAATATCTGCCCGGGCAGTTCGACCAGCGCGCCTCCTCGGCCGAGGATTGCGTGCACCTGCTTGCTCCGGAGGCGGACATCCGCATCCGCAGCGCCCGTTTGCTGATCTTCCCGGAGGAAACCTCCGAAGAAGCGCTGGCGCGGGTACGGCACTATTTCATCAATCCCGTCGAAAGCCGCGAGAAGGAGATGTCCCGGCTCTGCGAGGCGGGCGGTGCGGCCGTGCGTCCGCTGGAGGACCTGAGCGGCTTTATCCGGCTCGAAGGCGATGCGCTGGAGCAGTTCCGTCTCTCGCACGGACTGGCGATGAGCCGCGACGACATCGAAGAAGTATCGCGCTATTTCCGCAGCGAGCGGCGCGACCCCACCGAAACGGAACTTCGCATCCTCGACACCTATTGGAGCGACCATTGCCGCCATACCACTTTCAATACCGAAATCCAGTCCGTACGCATCGGCGATTCCTTTATGAAAGAGGAGCTGGAAGGGCTGCTCGGCCGTTTCGAGACCATCCGTGCGGAACTCGGGCGCGAGGGCAAACCCTTCTGCCTGATGGAACTCGCCACCATCGGTGCGCGCTATCTGTCCGCCAAGGGGCTGCTCGAAGATATGGAGAAGAGCGAGGAGAACAATGCCTGCAGCATCTTCATCGATGTGGACGTGGACGGCAGGACCGAGAAGTGGCTGCTCCAGTTCAAGAATGAAACCCATAACCACCCCACGGAAATAGAGCCTTTCGGCGGGGCGTCCACCTGTCTGGGCGGCGCCATCCGCGATCCGCTCTCCGGACGCGCCTATGTCTATCAGGCGATGCGCGTGACCGGGGCCGGCGATATCCTGGCGTCCGTGGCGGATACCCTGCCCGGCAAACTGCCGCAGCGCGTCATCAGCCGTAAGGCGGCGGCCGGCTATTCCAGTTACGGCAACCAGATCGGCCTGGCGACCACGCACGTGCGTGAGATCTACGATGCCGGCTATACGGCCAAGCGCCTGGAGGTCGGTGCGGTGGTGGGCGCCGTCAAGGCGTCGAACGTGCGCCGGGAAAGTCCCGCGCCCGGCGATGTGATCCTGCTGCTGGGCGGACGCACGGGCAAGGACGGCATCGGCGGTGCCACCGGCTCGTCGAAAAAACATACAGAGGCTTCGCTCGAGAATTGCGGCAGCGAGGTGCAGAAGGGCAATGCGCCCCAGGAGCGGCAGCTCCAGCGCCTGTTCCGCAGGCCCGAGGCGGCCCGCCTCATCAAGAAATCCAACGATTTCGGAGCGGGCGGCGTGAGTGTGGCCATCGGCGAACTGGCGCCCGGACTGGAGATCTGGCTGGACCGCGTGCCCGTCAAGTATGCGGGCCTCAATGCGACGGAACTGGCCATCAGTGAATCCCAGGAGCGGATGGCGGTCGTGGTGGCCGCATCGGACCGCGAGGCATTTGAAGCGCTCTGTGCGCAGGACAATATCGAAGTGACGCACGTGGCTACCGTGACGGCGGATGCGCGGATGCGGATGTTCTTCCGCGGGGAGCAGGTCTGCGACCTTTCGCGCGCCTTTATCGACAGCGCCGGCGCCATCCACCGCTGCGAGGTGGAGATCCAGCCCGTGAGCGACAAGGCTCCCTTTGCCCTCCGGCCGGAGGGTGCGACGCTGCAGGAGCGCCTGTGCACGCTGCTCGCTTCGCCCAATGTGGCTTCCCAGCGAGGTCTGGTGGAGATGTTCGATTCCACCATCGGCCGTTCTACCGTGCTGATGCCTTACGGCGGACGCACGCAGGAGACGGAGACCCAGCAGTCGGTGCAGAAACTGCCCGTGGAAGGGGAGACCGACACGGCGAGCGTCCTGACCTTCGGCTATAATCCTGAACTTTCCCGCTGGAGCCCCTGTCACGGGGCGGCCTATGCGGTGGTGGAGGCCTGTGCCAAGACCGTGGCCTGCGGGGCGCCCTGGGAGAAGATGCGTTTCTCCTATCAGGAATATTTCGAGCGGATGGCCTCGGCGCAGAGTTGGGGGAAACCGCTTTCCGCCCTGCTCGGGGCCTTGAAGATGCAGCTGGACCTGGGCCTTCCCTCGATTGGCGGGAAGGACTCGATGAGCGGCAGTTTCGAGCAGTTGAACGTGCCGCCGACGCTGATTGCCTTCGGGGTCAGCACCGTGCGGGCTTCCCGGGTGATTTCTCCGGAATTCAAGCGCGCGGGGAACCGCATATATCTGCTCAGCGTTCCCGCCCTGCCCAATTATATGCCCGATACTTCCGCCCTCAAGGCGATGTGGACGGCGCTGGGTAAGAAAATCGCGGACGGTAGCGTCTGCTCTGCCTGGGCGCTGGGCTTCGGCGCTGTGGCGGAAGCGCTGGTGAAGATGTCGATGGGCAACCGGCTCGGATTCGAGGTACAGGTGCCCGAAGAGCGGCTGTTCCGTCTGGATTATGGCGCGCTCCTGGTGGAGGCGACGCAGGAACTCGATATTCCGGGAGCGCTGGAACTCGGCCGCGTGACGGCAGGGGAGATGCGGCTCAATGGCGAGTCCCTTGTGCCGGAACTGCTCTTCAAGGCCAATCAGGGACGCTACAGCGGGGTTTATCCCGTGGATGTGCCGCCGCTTTTCAGCGCGGAGCCGCCTTGCGGCGCGCCTGCGGAGGCGGAGATTCCCGCCTATCCCGGAGAAGCGGTCGCGAAGCCGCTGGTCTGCCTGCCGGTGTTCCCCGGCACGAACTGCGATTATGACACGGCGAAGGCGTTCCGCTGTGCGGGAGCCGAGCCGCGTCCCTTCATCTTCCGCAACCTCAGTGCCGCCGACGTGGATGCTTCCATCGAGGGGCTTTGCCGCTGCATTGACGAGAGCCATATCCTGGCCTTCTGCGGCGGCTTTTCTTCGGGCGACGAACCCGACGGCAGCGGCAAATTCATCGCCGACGTCATCGGCAATGCGGCCGTATCGCGTGCCATCGACGCCCTGCTGCAGCGCGGCGGCCTGGTGCTGGGTATCTGCAACGGCTTCCAGGCGCTCATCAAGAGCGGTCTGCTGCCCTACGGCAAGGCCGGCAGCGTCGATGTCCATTCGCCCACGCTTTTCCGCAATGACATCAACCGCCATATCTCCCGCATCGCCCGTACGGAAGTGGTCTCCGTCCGTTCGCCCTGGCTGGCCGGTATGAAGCCGGGACAGCTGCACAGCGTGGCCTTCAGCCACGGCGAGGGGAAATTCGTCGTGGAGGAGGAGATGGCCCGGAAACTCTTTGCCGCCGGGCAGGTGGCGTTCCGCTATGTGGACAATCCCAACGGCTCCTATTACGACATCGAGGGCATTGTCAGCCCGGACGGCCGCATCCTCGGTAAGATGGGGCACAGCGAGCGCTGGGAGCAGGGACTTTACAAGAATATCGACGGCGACTGCTGTCAAAATATTTTCGCTAACGCGGTCAATTATTTTAGGAAATGCAAAAACGGGAACTGATTTTCGACGGGAACGAGAAACAGGTTTTCTCTACCGACGACCCGCATAAGGTCATCTTCCGGTACAAGGATGAGACCCTGGCCTTTGACAACATCAAGCGCGCGGTGCTGCGCGGCAAAGGCGCCCTTGACAACAAGATTTCCGCCATTCTGCTGGGCTATCTCAATCGGAAGGGCATCAGCACGCACTTCGTGGAACTTTTCTCCGAGCGCGAGCAGATCTGCCGGAAGATAGAGATCATCCCCCTCGAGGTGGTGGTGCGCAACCGGGTGGCCGGTTCGATGGCGCGCAAACTCGGGATTCCCGAGGGGACGCCGCTGCGCAATGTCGTCCTGGAACTCAAATACAACAACGAGTCCCTCGACGATCCCCTCATCAACGAGCATCACGCCGTGGCGCTGGGCCTGGCGACCTATGACGAGGTGCACCGGATGCTGGAGGTCGCCCGCCGGACCAATGAACTGCTCAAACCGCTTTTCGAGCGTCTGGACATCGAACTGGTGGACTTCAAGATTGAATTCGGCCGCGCCTCCGACAACGGCGACATCATCATTTCCGACGAGATCAGCCCGGACACCAGCCGGCTCTGGGACAAGCGGAGCAATGAACCGCTGGACAAGGACCGTTTCCGTATGGACCTCGGCAATGTCGTGGCGGGTTACGAAGAAGTGTATAAACGACTCTTGACCTTGAACTGAGACTATGGGAGTACTTGCCGTTTATGGCGTGAAAAACGCTTCTACCTATCTATATTACGGGCTGCACAATATGCAGCACCGGGGGCAGGAAGGTGCCGGTATGGCCACCTTCAACGCTGAGGGGCAGTGCCTGCGCTACCGGGGAAAGGGCCTCGTGAACGAGGTCTTCCATACGGACAGCATCGCTTCCCTTCAGGGGGAAATCGGGATTGCGGCGGTGATGTACGCCAATATCGCCAAGGTGGGCCTGGACAATGTGCAGCCGCTCTTCTTCCATCACCGGAGCGGCGATTTTGCCATTGCCAGCGACGGCTGCGTGATCAACGCGCCGCAGATCCGCAATTACCTGGAGAAGGGCGGTACCATCCTGCAGACGGAAACGGATGCGGAGTTGCTGGCCCACCTGATCAAGAAGCAGCATAACGAGGACCGTATCGTCAATATCGTTTCGGCCCTGAATATGATGGAGGGCGGCTTTGCCTTTGTCATCATGACGCGCAACCGCATTTACGCCTGCCGCGACAAGCACGGCATCAAGCCCCTGGCGCTGGGTAAACTCGGGGACGGTTATGTCGTGGCCAGCGAATCCTGCTCCTTCGAGATTATGGGCGCCGATTTCATCCGCGACATCGAGCCCGGAGAGATCGTGACCCTCGATGAACAGGGACTGCGCAGCCGGCAGTATTCGCGCTACAAGCGGCACCGTATGTGCGCGATGGAGTATATTTACTTTGCGCGTCCGGACAGCGATATCGACGGTTGCAACGTGCACGCCTACCGCAAGGAGGCGGGCCGCCGGCTGTATCGCGAATGCCCTGCGGATGCCGATATCGTCGTGGGTGTGCCCGAATCCAGCCTCAGTGCGGCGATGGGTTACAGCGAGGAGAGCGGGATTCCCTATGAGATGGGGCTGGTGAAGCACAAGTATGTCGGGCGGACCTTCATCCAACCCGTGCAGGAGATGCGCGAACTCGGGGTGAAGATGAAACTTTGCCCCGTGCGCAGTATCGTGAAGGGAAAGAAGATCGTGCTGGTGGATGATTCCATCGTGCGCGGGACGACCTCGCTCAAGATCGTGAAGTTGCTGCGCGATGCCGGGGCGAAGGAGGTGCACGTGCGTATCGCCAGTCCGATGATGAAGTATCCCTGCTACTACGGGGTCGATACTTCTTCGCCGGAGGAACTGCTTTGTTCGCACCGGACGCTGGAGCAGGCCTGCAAGGCCATCGGCGCGGATTCGCTGGGCTATCTGAGTCCGGAGTCCACGAAGGCGTCGTGTTTTGGCTGTGCGGATCCCTGCCAGGCCTGTTTTACCGGCGAGTACCCGACGGTACTGTATAATGAGGATGTTATTAAGAACTAATGTCGCTTCGTGCTATTGCATCACTTTGCCATTTGCTCCCTGTCGCTTCGCGACCCTGTCCGGGTAAATGGTCGCAAACGGCAAAATTCTGCAATTTTACGCACTTCGCGACAAACGTAAAGGATTTTTAAATACTATGGCAGATAATTATTCAGCGGCGGGGGTGAACCTGGAGGCGGGCTATGAGGTGGTCCGCCGCATCAAGTCGCACGTGGCATCTACGGTGCGGCCCGGAAGTATGGGCGGCATCGGTTCTTTCGGCGGGATGTTCGACCTTTCTTCGCTCGGTCTCAAGGAGCCCGTGCTGGTGAGCGGGACGGACGGTGTCGGAACCAAACTCAAGATCGCCTTTGCGATGGACAAGCACGATACCATCGGCATCGATGCCGTGGCGATGTGCGTGAACGATGTGCTGGCGCAGGGTGCCGAGCCGCTGTTTTTCCTGGATTATGTGGCGCTCGGCCACAATGTGCCCCAGAAGGTGGAGGCGATCGTCGCCGGCGTGGCCGAAGGCTGCCGTCAGGCGGGCTGTGCGCTCGTGGGCGGTGAGACGGCCGAGATGCCGGGGATGTATGCCGACGGCGAGTATGATATCGCCGGATTTACGACCGGGGCGGTGGAGAAAGCGAAACTGATCGACGGTTCGAAGGTGACGACCGGCGACGTGCTGCTGGGCATCGCTTCTTCCGGCGTGCATTCCAACGGCTTCAGCCTGGTGCGCAAGATCGTCGCGGATGCCGGTCTTTCTTATGACGATTCCATTCCCGAATTCGGCGGCCGCAAGTTGGGCGAGGTGCTGCTGACCCCGACGAAGATTTATGTGAAGCAGGTGCTCAATGTGCTGCGTCATTGCGATGTGCACGGCATCTGCCACATTACCGGCGGCGGTTTTGACGAGAATATCCCGCGCGTGCTGAGGCCCGGCCAGGGCCTGGAGATCGAGGAGGGGACCTGGGAGATCCTGCCGGTCTTCAAGATGCTCGAGCAGTGGGGCCATATCCCGCACCGGGAGATGTTCAACATCTTCAATATGGGTATCGGTATGGTGCTGGTGCTGCCGGCGTCCGAAGCGCCCAAGGCGGCGGCCCTGCTGGCGGAATGCGGCGAGAAGGCTTCGGTCATCGGCCGGGTATCGGATAAGGAAGGAGTGCTGATCCGATGAAGAATCTTGCGATTTTTGCCAGCGGCAGCGGCACCAATTTCGAAGCGATTGCGCAGGCCTGTGCCGACGGACGCCTGGATGCGCGCGTCGCCCTGATGGTCTGCGATAAACCCGGGGCTCCCGTCATCGCCCGTGCGGAGCGCTTCGGCATCGAATCCTTTGTCTTTTCGCCCAAGGAATGGCCCTCCAAGGCGGCTTTCGAGACGGAAATCGTGCGTCTGCTGCGCGAACGGAACGTGGAGCTCATCTGCCTGGCCGGTTATATGCGCATCGTGGGTGATGTGCTGCTGGGCGCCTATCCGGACCGGATCCTGAACATCCATCCTTCGCTGCTCCCTGCGTTCAAGGGCGCGCACGCGGTGGAGCAGGCGGTCGCCTATGGCGTGAAGGTGTACGGCATTACGGTGCATTGGGTGAATGCGGACCTGGACGGCGGCCGTATCATCGCCCAGAAAGCCTTTGAATATGACGGCTCCGATCCTGAGGAAGTTCATCGTATCGGGCAGAAAATCGAACATCAAATCTATATAGAAACAATAGCTAAAGTATTATGAGAGCATTGGTTAGCGTAAGCGATAAGACGGGGCTGGTAGACTTCGTTCGCGGCCTCGAAGAACTGGGTTGGGAAATCATCGCCACCGGCGGTACGCAGAAACTTCTGGAGAAGGAAGGCGTCAAGACCATCGGCATCAGCGAGGTGACGGGTTTCCCGGAGATCTGCGACGGCCGCGTCAAGACCCTGCATCCGAAGGTGCACGGCGGTATCCTGGCGCGCCGCGACGTTCCTGCGCATATGGAAACGCTCAAGGAGAACGGCATCGAGACCATAGAACTGGTCTGCGTGAACCTGTATCCTTTCCGCAAGACCATCGAAAAGGAGGGCGTCAGCTTCGAGGAAGCCATCGAGAATATCGATATCGGCGGTCCGTCGATGGTGCGCAGCGCGGCCAAGAACTGGAAGGATGTGACCATTGTCTGCGATCCCGCCGATTACGCTTCCGTCCTTGCCGAAATCCGCGAGAACGGCTTCACCAAGCCTGAAACGCGGCTGAAGCTCTCCGCCAAGGCTTATACACATACGGCGCAGTACGACAGCTGCATCGCCACCTATATGCGTGCGCAGGCAGGGCTGCCCGAGAAACTTTTCCTGGAGTACGATATCAAGCAGCCGCTGCGCTATGGCGAGAATCCCCACCAGAGTGCGAACTTCTATGCCGCCCTGCAGCCCGTGCCCTTCTCCCTGGCCTTCGGAAAGCAGTTGCAGGGCAAGGAACTTTCCTACAACAATATCCAGGATGCCAATGCGGCGCTGAACGTGGTGCGTGATTTCGAGGAGCCCTTCTGCGTGGCGCTCAAGCATATGAATCCCTGCGGGGCGGCGGTCGGTGCAACGATCGAGCAGGCCTGGCAGGCCGCGTACGAGGCCGATAAGGTGAGTATCTACGGCGGCATCGTGGCGGTGAACCGTCCGCTGACGGCGGAGGTGGCCCTGGGGATGAAGCCCATCTTCCTGGAAATCGTCATCGCACCTTCTTTTACGCCGGAGGCGCTGGAGATCCTTTCCTCGAAGAAGAACCTGCGGGTGATGGAGGTGGATATGACGCGTACCGGAGCGCCGGAGCAGCAGTATATCAGCGTGAACGGCGGTCTGCTCTCGCAGCGCCTGGATACGCAGGTGGAGAAGGTGGTTCCGTCGATGTGCGTCACTGCCGTGAAGCCTTCCGACGCGCTGCTCGCAGACCTCGATTTCGGATGGCGCATCGTCAAGCACATCAAGTCCAATGCCATTGCGGTGGTGCGGGACGGCCATACCATCGGCGTGGGTGCCGGACAGACCAACCGGGTGGGCTCGGCGCAGATTGCCCTGGAAGAGGCGCGTGCCGCCGGCTTTACCGAGGGCCTAGTCCTCGCTTCCGACGGCTTCCTGCCTTTCGACGACACTGTCACCCTGGCTTCAAAGTATGGGGTTTGTGCGATTGTTCAGCCCGGCGGCAGCATCCGCGACGAGGATTGTATCAAGAAAGCCGATGAACTGGGCATTACGATGCTCTTCACCGGAGTACGTCATTTTAAGCATTAGAGATGCCGCTTTATCTGATCTTGGCGGCGCTGTTGCCGTCGCTCATCCTGGTGGGCCACATTACTTTCAAGGACCGCAAGTCCCCGGAGCCCACGAGAATGCTTGTCAAGGCGTTCGGCTTCGGTATGCTGTCCGTCTTGGTTTCGCTTTGTTTTTCCCTGCCCTTGCAGTTGTACGGGGTGTTCTCCTCGGAGCCGGTCACGGTCTGGGATCACTTCCGGGTGGCGATGTTCGGTGCGGCCGTGCCCGAGGAGGCGGCGAAACTGCTGATGCTCTGGCTGCTCCTGCGCCGCAATCCCTGGTTCGACGAGCATTTTGACGGCATCGTCTATGCGGTCTGCATCGGCATGGGCTTCGCCTTTGTGGAGAATATCGGCTATCTGGCCAGCGCAGGGGAGTATTGGCTTCACGCCGGTATCACCCGCGGGCTGATCAGCGTTCCCGGGCATTATGCCTTTGCGGTGCTGATGGGCTTCTATTACTCCTATGCCTGTTTCGGCGCGGAGTCCAGGCGCGGGCTCTATCGGGTGCTGACCTTCGCGGCGCCCGTGATCGCGCATATGCTTTTCGACTGGATTCTGATGGTTTCGGATTCTCTGGAGAACCAGCTGCTTTCGTCGCTCCTGACCCTGCTCTTCCTCATCGTCTTCATCCGGCTGCAGAAAGCCGGCAAGCGCCGCATTTCCACCCACCTGACCAACGACGGAATCTGATTAACCCAACACCTTGTCGATGACCCTGGCGGGGGTGAGAGGGGCCTGCTTGAGAATGAGTTCTGCGAGGAAGTCGCGGGACTGGGCGGGACTTAAGTCGGAGCGAAGGGTCCGGGGCTCCCAGCCGGGGAAGGGGAAAGCCCCGGCGTCGAGTTCGAAGAGGGCTTCCGGGGTGCAGAAGGAACTGGTCTGCCAGCCGTTGTAGTGGAGGTCCGGTCCGCGATAGACGCGGCTGATGTCACCGGTGATGACGCGGGTCTGCATCTGCAGTCCGGCCATCAGAGCGTCGGCGGCGCCTTTCTTGATGCCCAGCAGCTTCCTTACGTCCCGGATGCCGGCGGAACCGTGTTCTTCCATAAAGTCCAGAATGCGTTGCTGGGGTGCCGTCGGGCGGTATTTGGGCAGGCTGCGGCGCCAGTTCATCAGTTCCCGGTACACCTCCGCCGTAGCGAAGGCCGCCTTGCCGCCCAGCAGGAACTTGCCGTAGGCGATATCGCCGCTCTGCACGCAGGCGATCTTCCAGTCCCAGGGACCGAGTTCGTCATCGGCGAAGAAGTATTCGGGCGGCGTATGTTCTTCGACGGACCAGCCGGGGACGATATTTTCAAAGAAGGGAATAAAACCAAGGTCGTGAATGAGGGAGAGCATCGTCTCCTCATTCACGACGTAAGGTTCGCGCCGCAGGGCGGCAGGACGGAAAAGCGTCACTTCAGGTCAGAGGTCTTGCAGACATCCATATCGCCATAGTCGTCGTTCTCTCCGCACATGCCCCAGATGAAGGTGTAGTTGCGGGTGGCGCAGGCGCTGTGGATGCTCCACTGCGGCGAGATGACCGCCTGTTCGCGCTTCATCCAGATGTGCCGGGTCTCCTGGGGTTCGCCCATGAAGTGGCAGACGGCGGCATCGTCGGGAATCTCGAAGTAGAAATAGACCTCCATGCGACGGTCGTGCGTATGGGCGGGCATCGTGTTCCAGGTGCTGCCCGGGGCGAGTTCCGTCATTCCCATCTGCAACTGGCAGCAGGGAACGACCTCCTTGACCAGCAGGCGGTTGATGGTGCGCTCGTTGCTCTCTTCGAGGCTGCCGAGGTGCATCACCACGGCGTCTTTCTTGGAGACCTGCTTCACGCCCGTCTCGCGGTGTGCGGTGGCGGAGTTGAAGTAGAATTTGGCGGGGTTCGCGGGGTCCACGCTGCGGAAAGTGACGTCGCGCTTGCCGCGGCCGACATACAGGGCCTCCTTGAAGGGAATGGTGTACTCGTCGTTGCCGACCTTCACGATGCCGGTGCCGCCGACATTGATGATGCCGAGCTCGCGGCGCTCGGTGAAGAATTCGGCGCGCAGGATATCGGGGGCGCTGAGCACCAGTTCCTCCTTGACGGGGACGGCGCCGCCCGCGATGATGCGGTCGAACATCGAATAGACCATGTTGATCTCATCGGGAACCATCACGTTCTCGACGAGGTATTCGCTGCGCAGGCGCGCGGTGTCGTAATGCTTGGCGTCGACGTTGCTGGACGCCTGCCTTACCTGGCAATTGATCTTTGTCATATTATTCGGGCTGTTTTCCGATGTAGGCGAGGATGCCGCCGTCAACATAAAGGATGTGGCCGTTCACGGCGTCCGAAGCGTGCGAGGCGAGGAAGACGGCCGGCCCGCCGAGTTCTTCGGGTTCGAGCCAGCGGCCCGCAGGGGTCTTCGCGCAGATGAAACGGTCGAAGGGATGGCGGCTGCCGTCGGCCTGCCGCTCGCGTAGCGGCGCGGTCTGGGGCGTGGCGATATAGCCGGGGCCGATGCCGTTGCACTGGATGTTGTACTGGCCGTACTCGGAGCAGATGTTGCGGGTGAGCATCTTGAGGCCTCCCTTGGCGGCGGCGTAGGCGGAA
>JAEEJZ010000083.1 GCA_016282145.1 Bacteroidales bacterium
CCGTCCCGTCATCCGTGACGACCAGGACGACCTCATCTACAAGACCAAGAAGGCGAAATACGCGGCCGTGATCAACCGGGCGCTCGAACTTTCCAAACAGGGCCGGCCTGTGCTGGTGGGTACGACGGACGTCGAAACATCCGAGTTGCTGGAAAGGCTCTTCATCCGCAACGGCGTGAAGCCGAACGTGCTGAATGCCAAGGAGCACGCACGTGAGGCGGAAATCGTCGCCAAGGCAGGACAGGGGAAGACCATCACCATTGCCACGAACATGGCGGGCCGTGGTACCGATATCAAGCTTTCCGACGAGGTGAAGGCTGCGGGCGGACTCGCAATCCTGGGTACCGAACGGCACGACAGCCGCCGCGTGGACCGTCAGCTCCGCGGCCGAAGCGGCCGTCAGGGCGATCCGGGCAGTTCCACCTTCTTCATTTCGCTGGAAGATAAACTGATGCGTATTTTCGGTTCCGAGCGTATCGCCTCCATCGTCGACCGTCTGGGGATGAAGGAGGATGAGGCGCTTGAGAGTTCGATGCTTTCGAAGGCCATCGAGAATGCGCAGAAGAAGGTAGAAGAGAACCATTTCGGCGTGCGCAAGCGCCTGGTCGAATACGACGATGTGATGAATTATCAGCGCGAGGGTATCTACAACCGCCGCCGCAATGCCATTTCCGGCGAGAAGGTGGAACTGGACCTCCGCAATATGATGATGGATACGGCGACAATCCTGGTGGAACGCTCCAAGGGGATGCATTTCGAGGATTTCGAGCAGACGCTTATGGCGCAGCTTTCCATAGACTGCGGTTTCGACGAGGCCTTCTACGAGAAGGCGAAGGAAAAAGAGTTGCTGGATGCGCTCTGTTCCCATATGGAGGAGGTCTACAAACGCCGTATGGAGACGATGGTGGAGAAGTTGCAGCCCGTCATCAAAGCCGTTTACGAGAAGCAGGGCAACATTTACCAGAATATCGCTATTCCCGTTTCCGACGGCCGCAAGCAGTTGACCTTATCCGTCGATCTGAAGAAGGCCTATGAGAATGACGGCCGCGAAGTGGCCAAGACCCTGGCGCGGACCATCCTGCTCTACCAGATCGACGAGCATTGGAAAGAGCACCTGCGGGAAATGGACGACCTGAAACAGAGCGTCCAGAACGCGACCTATGAGCAGAAGGATCCCGTGGTGGTCTATCGGCTTGAGAGTTATTCGCTCTTTGCCTCCATGCTGGAGGAACTCAACCAGGATGTGCTCTCGTTCCTCTTCCGCGCATTCATCCCGCTGCGGGACGGTGGCGATGCCCCTCGCCGCGCAGAGGAAAAGCATACCGATATGAGCCGGATGCAGGCGCAGCGCAATGAACTCAGCACCAACGGCGAGCAGCAGGCCCGTACGCCCATCAAGGTGGAGAAACGGGTGGGACGCAATGATCCCTGTCCTTGCGGAAGCGGCCTGAAGTATAAGAATTGTCACGGCAAGGGGCTGGTATAGGCCGCGGAGTGGATATTGAAGACCTCGGTGGAGGACTGGGTGTAGAGGATGTCGTAGCAGGCATAGTACTGCTTGTCCTTGCAGTGTCCCAGGTGTGAGGTGACCATCTGACTGCTGAAGCCGCGCATCTGAAGTTCGGCCAGGCTGAATCTTTTACTTTTATTTCCCAACAGTTCGCGCAGGATCTTATAGTTGCGGGTCAGGAGCGAATGGGTCCAGTTTTTCTGGCGGATGCTCCCGGCGCTTTGCTGGTAGTGCCACTCGTTCTTGCAGTTGCTTGAACAAAATTTCTTGTCGGGACGCCCGTAGAGGGGCTTCCCGCATTCCAGACAGTGATGTTCCTTTTCCATCTCAGGCAAAAATCCTGAATGTCCCGCGATTTTCCAAGCCTTGTCCTGCGTTGCCGTGCAGGTTTTAATCTTATTGATACATTTTAACGTTTTGCCGCATTTTTGCCTTTCGGCGTAAGAAACGTATAAAATGTGTATGTTTTGTTAAAACCTGCATTTACGCAGCTGGAAGGGTGTTTTTCCTTTGATTTTTATGTTTTCCTTTGCCGTCGGGAACAGGGACCGCGCGGCCCGGATTCCCGGTTGAAAACAAAGGAAAACTATGGAACAATTGAACAAAGTGGAACTGAGGGGAAACGTCGGAAGCGTGAAACTTCAGACCGGGGCGAACCGGAAGGGCGCCCGCCTGACCCTGGCGACGAACACGGCTTACCACGACAAGGACGGTGCGCCTGTCATCGAGACGCAATGGCACAATATCATTGCGTGGGAAAGCCGGAATATCCAGGGTCTGGAGAACATCCAGAAGGGGGACAAGTTGTATGTCACCGGCCGTATCCGTTATCAAAAGTACAGCGGTCAGGACGGGATTGAACGTGTCCAGACGGATATTCTGGCGAACCGGGTCGTCCTCATCGAGGATGACGACCCCCTGAACGTGGAGATGTAGCCATGAAGCGCACCGCCCGCCTGCTCTTGTTGCTGCTGTGTGTGCTGGCCCTTTCCTGTGGGCTGGAACGCAAACTCGGCCGGGTGCGAAGTGGCGATACCGCCGCCTCGCTCAAGGCGCTGGATGCCGATATGCAGGCCGCCTTGCCTTCGTTGCGCATCCCGCCCCGGGATACCTTGAAAGTAAGCGGACCGGACGGCAGACAACTGATGATCATGCGGGCGGTGCGCGATGAAAACGGAGAGATGGTGGCGACCGATGAACTGGTTCCCGCCATCGTCGTCGCCAGTTTCAAACACGTGCCGGAGCGCCACGGAAAAGTGGATCTCCGCTTTCTGGTGAGTGTTCCCCGGACGATGCTGGACAGCCGCTGGCAACTCCGCCTGGTGCCTCAATTGCATATGCTGGGGGAGTCCGGCTGTCTGGAACCGGTCATCATCACCGGCGACCGGTACCACAAGGCCCAGCTGCGGGGATACCAGCTCTATCAGCGTTTCCTTTCCGGCATCGTGACGGACGGAATGCAGTTTGTGCGGATGCAGGACCTGGAGCACTTCCTGGAACGCAACGCTCCGCAGTTGTACGCGTTGAAGCGGGACAGCAGCCTGGTCAGCGAAGAACTCCAGGTTTCCCTCTTCGGCGTCAGCGGGGCGGAGGCGGTGGAACATTATACCAACGGTCTGGCCCGGGCGCTCAACCGCTACAAACTGTCCCGGCGGGACAAGGTTTTCCGGCGTTACGTGAAGTCGCCTTTCCTGGAAGGGAAACTGCGTCTGGATACGGTGATCCGGGGAACGGAAGACCAGGTCATCTATGAATACGTGCAGACGGTCCATGTCGCGCCCAAACTGCGCAAGGCACAGATTACCCTGGACGGCGCCATCTATGAGATAGGGGCCAAACGCTGCGATTTCCGTGGCCCGGATACCCTGACCTTCTATATCAGTTCCCTCAGTACGCTTTGCGACAGGAGGGAGCGCTATATCACCAAGGTGGTGGAACGCCGGGTGGAGGCCAATTCGGTCTGCTGGGTGGAATTCGCTTCGGGAAGTTCCGTGCTGGAGCCTCAGCGGGGCAATAATCCGGTGGAGATGGGGCGCATCCGCAGCCACCTGCTTTCCCTCTTGGAAAATGAGAGCTTTGAGATGGACTCCATCGTGGTGGAGGCTTCCGCGTCGCCGGAAGGCAGCGTTGCGCTGAACGGGCGGCTGTCGCGGGAGCGCAGCGCCTCGGTGGGCGGGTACTTTGAACGCTGCCTCCGGCGGATGCGCGACTCGCTCAGGAGCGAGGCGGGCATCCGGCTCGGCCTTGCCGGGGCCGAGCCCGCGGAAGCCGTCACCCCGGCCACGCCCATCCGTTTCATCACCCGGAGTGCCGGAGAGAACTGGCCCCTGCTGGAACGCTTGGTGGTGCAAAGCGGGGAACTCTCAGAGGCGGAGCGCCAGGATTATCTGTTGACGGCGTCCTCCTTTGCCGATCCGGACCGGCGGGAAGAGGCGCTCCACGCCAGGCCCTATTATCTTTTCCTGCGGGAGAAACTTTATCCGCATCTGCGGACGGTCCGTTTTTCCTTCCATCTGCACCGCAAGGGGATGGTCAAGGATACCGTACATACCACGGAGCCGGATACCGTGTACCGGCAGGGCGTCCAGGCCCTGATGAACCGGGAGTGGGAACGGGCCGTGAGCATCCTCCGTCCCTATGCGGATTTTAATACGGTACTCGCTTATTGTGCAATGGATTATGATGCGTCTGCTCTATCCTTGCTTGAACAGCTGGAACCGACCCCGGCCGCCCATTATCTCAAGGCCTTGCTCTACTCCCGGAAGGGGGAAGACGCCCTTGCCGTAGAGGCTTATCTGAAAGCCTGTGCCGCAGACCAGGCCTTCGTGTACCGCGGGCAGCTGGATCCTGAAATTTCAAAACTGATTAAAACCTATCAATTAAACAATGAAACACATCTTGATTAGCCTGGCGGCCCTTTCTCTGCTGGCCGCCTGTAACAAACAAACGTCCGGGGAACAAGTCGCCCCGGAAAAAGAAACCGCCCTCGTGACCTTCCTGCTTGCGGATGCGGAACTGTCGCGCGCTACTTCCTGTGCGTCGGAATCCACCATCGAGCAGGCCCAGGTCGCGGCATACAACTCCTCTGGCGTCCTGCTGGCCGTCGCTTCCGCCGTGAACGGTGCTGCCGTGCTGCGTGTTCCGATCGGTGAGGGTGGTTGTACGGCCTTTGCCCTCGCCAACAGCAGTTTTTCGCTGGAAAACTGTGCGTCCTTGACCGCCGCGCTCAGTGCGTCGAGCACGCTTGGGGCCAACCGCGCTTCCAGCCTTTCCGGGCTCGAAATGGCGGGCATCCTGCACGACATCACCTTTACGCCGGATTATTCGGAGACGATCCTGCTGCGCCGTTTTGCCGCCAAGGTGGAGATCGACGAAATCGCCAATGCCATCCCCGGCAACCCGACGCTTTCCATCAAGGGCATCTACCTGATCAATGTCAATACGCAGATGCGCCATGATTTTAGCGGCAGTAGCCTGAACTGGGCTCAGAAACGAGCCTATACGGCTTCGGAGACGACGGTTACGCCCTGCACGGCGGATATCTTCACCGCCAGCGTGAACGGGGCTTCCAGTTATGGGATACCGCACTACTTCTACTGCTACCAGAACCCTACGACGACGGACAGTTCTTCTGAGACCTGGTGTCCCCGCTATACCCGTCTGGTCGTGGAAGCCTCCTATTCCGGACACGACTATTATTACCCCATCAATATCAAAGGGGCGGACGGACGCTTGAATTTCAATACATCGTATATCATTTCCAAACTGACGATTACCGGCCCCGGCAGCGATTCGCCGGATAAACCCATTACCAAGGGCGGAGCCTCCTTCAGCCTGAGTGTGGTGGACTGGACGAGCGGTATTTCGCAGGAAGTGGAAATCTAAAAAGCTTCGGGGTATGCACGGACATTCGTTACTGATTTTTTTCTTCTTCTTGCTTGCCTGTGCCTCCTGTTCTGTAAAGGAGGACCGTAGCGCGTGCCCGTGCATCCTCTCTTTATATACCTCCGAGGCGGCGAGCAAACCCGTGGCCGTGGAGGTTTGGAATGCGGACGGGCTTTGTGTCGCCAAAGGGGAGACGGACGGCCCTGTACTGGAACTGGAGGTGCCCCGCGGACAGTTGCTGGTGACAGCCTGCAGCGGTCTGGCTTCCTGCCACTTGCTCGGCGGGGTCGTCTCGATTCCCCGGGGTGCGCAGATGGACCCTCTCTCTGCCTGGCGCGCTGAGGCCGATTGCCGCGGGGAGCAGTCCTCACAGATCCTTTTCCTGCATAAGCAGTGGGCCACGGTAAACCTGAAACTGCTCAATTATCCGGCTACGGCCGCTCCTCCCGTCTTGAAAATCGAAGGGAAGGTGAGCGGTTACGACCTGGCCAGCGGCCTGCCCGTGGACGGCGGCTTCCTCTTCCATCCCTTGCTCGGTACGGAA
>JAEEJZ010000084.1 GCA_016282145.1 Bacteroidales bacterium
AAGACTCGTCTGTTGCAATTGGTATATGCTCTCAACAAAGCCACCAAAGATGGAAAGCGGGAGAGAATGTATCGTTGTGCTGCGGCTTTGGACGAGTTCTTCCGCGTTGAGGTCCCGGATGTATTCAAGGATTATGATGCGTAGGCCGGAAGAAGACCATAGACACGGACTCAAAGGTAAAGTATATTCAGCGATATCCAACTCATAATGAGGAGGAGCCTGAACGCTGAATATCTTAGGAATTTTTGATTGACAATCTTGGGAATTCTGAGATTATAACTAAAGAGATTTGAGAATTCCGCAAGGAACTTTTGAGAATTTTGTTTAGATGATTTGAGAATTTTGTGTAACTTTGCTGCCGAAACATCAATGGGTTATGTATAAGAGGTCCCAATATAACGAGCTGAAATCAAGAATCGAAGAGCCGAGGGATAAGATACAAGTACTATCTGGCCCGAGGCAGGTTGGCAAATCGACGTTGGTGAAGCAGGTGCTTCAAGAGATTGACGTGCCATTCATGTTTGTGAGTGCAGACAACGTGGGGCCAGATAACACTGGATGGATAGGTGAAATGTGGTCTACGGCGAGAGCACGCATGAAAGCATCTGGCGTATCGGAATTTCTGCTGGTAATTGATGAGGTTCATAAAGTAGATAATTGGAGTGAAGCTGTAAAGAAGGAATGGGACGACGATACATTCCATGATGTAAGCTTGAAACTGCTTATTCTGGGCTCCTCACGTCTGCTGCTGAAAGACGGGCTGACGGAATCTTTGGCAGGACGATACGAATTGATAAGGATGCCCCACTGGAGTTATGGTGAGATGCATGAGGCTTTTGACATGGATTTGGATCACTATATCTATTTTGGCGGATATCCTGGTGGTGCAAATTATATTCAAGACGAACGTCGCTGGCGAAAGTACATCAAGGATAGTATAGTTGCTCCAGCTATTGAGCAGGATGTGCTGAAGACGAAAACGGTGTATAAGCCGGCATTGATGAAACAGCTGTTTGAACTGGGATGCGCATATTCGGGCAAGGAGTTGTCATTGAATAAGATGTTGGGACAGTTACAGGATGCGGGTAATGTGACCACGCTGGCAACTTATCTGACTACATTGGATGAATCAAGACTGTTGAGTGGTCTGCACAAATATGCGCAGGAAAATGCCCGGAAGTATAACTCGGTGCCCAAACTGCTGGTGTATAATACGGCCTTGTTTTCAGTGCAGAGCGGCATGAGTTTTATTAAGGCATTCACTGCGCCTAAGGTCTGGGGGCGCTGGGTCGAGAGTGCTATTGGTGCTTACCTGTTAAATAATGCTGAGGAGTATGACTATAAGCTGTACTACTGGCGTGAGCGAGATGAAGAAGTGGACTTTATTATTGATTCAGGCAGCAAACTGATTGCTGTAGAAGTAAAGAGCGGTCGCAGAATAGATAACGAGGGCTTGAGCGAGTTCAAGAAACGATTCAATCCGGACTACTCGTTGGTGGTAGGCTCCGGCGGTGTGCCTTTGGGGGAGTTCATGAGTTGGGACTTGGGAAGGTTGATAGATTGATGTGGCGGTAATTGAAGGTGCGGCTGCCGATTGCGTCAACTACGCTTCCGCGACCACCCACCCTAAAAGCGGTCAAGCCCTCTTTGTAAGCGGGGAACGATGTTCCTGAAGGAGTACTTGATAATTGCAGTTCAGATGCTTCGCGAGGAGCGAGGGAGATAAAGATTTGAGAACGCATCTTTTTGGTCTTTTCGTACTGCTATCAGCTGCTTCTATGCTACTGGCACTCCATGTTCGTGGAGATATTCGGGTGCAAAACCTATCTCATTATTCCAGTCGACGGTCCAGCCGTCAACTTCTTGCCATCCCTGCAAATCCGACCCGTCCCTCGACTTGATAGGGCGTCTCATTGATGTGATGTTGCTTTTTTTGTATATCGAATAAAAATGGTACTTTTGCTACAAAGAAAAATACTGTTATGTACACCCTCATTCAACTTCCGTTCGCTCCCGATGCGTTGGAGCCTGTCATCAGCGCCAATACCTTGTCTTTCCATCACGGGAAGCACCTTCAGGCGTATGTCGATAACCTCAACAAACTCCTTCCCGGAAGCGGGCTGGAGGCGCTGTCGCTCGAGGAAATCGTGGCGAAGGCTTCCGGAGCGCTCTTCAATAACGCGGGGCAGGTGCTGAATCATAATCTGTACTTCACGCAGTTCGCGCCGCAGCCCTCATCGCCGGTTCCGGGCGGAAAGCTTGCTGCGCAAATCGAAAAGCAGTGGGGGGGCGTCGATGCCTTCAAGGCCGATTTCGAAGGCAAAGGCACGGGTCTTTTCGGCTCCGGTTGGGTTTGGCTGCAGGCCGATGCCGATGGTGCGCTTTCCATCGGACAGTATGCGAATGCCGATAATCCCGCCGCTCACGGGCTGAAGCCGCTCCTGACCTTCGATGTCTGGGAGCACGCGTACTACCTGGATTACCAGAACCGCCGCGCGGCGCACCTGAACGCGCTGTGGCAGATTGTGGACTGGAAGGTGATAGAAGGCCGCTACGCGCTGTAAAATGAAAATTTCGCAGGAATTATTGGATAAGCTGAGCGCGCAGGCGAAGGAGTCGCCGCGGCTGCGGATGAATTTTGATTTGCGCAATTCCGCCGATGACGGCTCGCAGCGGATGCTCAATGCCATCGAGCCCGGGAGCCCGCTGCCGATTCATCGGCACAGGCTAAGTTCGGAGACGGTGGTGTGCCTGCGGGGACGGCTCGTCGAGGAGTTTTATGACGATGCCGGCGTGCCTACGGAAACGGTCGAACTGGCTCCGGGCGGTCCCGTCGTCGCGCTGAACATCCCCATCGGCCAGTGGCATACCGTCAAGGCGCTGGAGTCCGGCACGGTGATCCTGGAGTGCAAGGACGGTCCCTATGAGCCGCAGTCGCCGGAGGACGTGCTCGCTTCCCCTCTCAAATAGGCCTGCCGCTCCGTTTCCGGGAATTTTTCGATGGCGTAGCGGAGCATAGTGCGGGGCATCGTCAGGTAGCGGGGTGCCTTCTTCCGGTCGATGCCGTCGGGGCCAAGCAGAAAGGCTTCCAGTGCCGCTTTGTCGCGTTTCCCGGCTTCCCGTAGCAGCCAGCCGACGGCTTTGTGGATGAGGTCGTGCGGATGGTGCAGGAGGATATCGGCAATCGCGAAAGTATCGTCAAGTTGCCTGTGGCGGATGAAAGTCATGGTGCTGACGATGCCGATGCGCTGCTCCCAGAGGGTCCTGCCGCTCCTGGCGAGCGTGTAGAGGAGTGTCCGGTCTTTGTCCAGCAGCCATTCGCCCAGCAGGGGATAGCAGCTCAGGTCCACCAGGTCCCAATTATTGATGCCGGCGGTATGGGCCAGGTAAAAGTCGATGCAGGGCTTCCGCAGGGCTTTCTCGTGCTTGAAAATCTCTACCAGCGTCAGCAGTGCCGCCAGCCGAACTTCGTGGTATTCGCTGCCGATGCATTCTTCCAGTTCCGGGAAGCCGTCCTCCTGTCCGGGCTTCGGAACCATCTCCCTCCAACATTCTTTCACTACGCCCCGCGTCACAGGGACCTTGATGCCCAGGAAGCGGTCGCCCTCGCCGTACTGCCCCGGTCCGGTCTTGAAAAACCGGGACAGCCCTTCCGCCTGGGAAGGGTCTGCGCAGGCCAGTATCCGCGTAAGCAGGGGAGTCATCTTCTATAGGAGCTCTTCCGGAGAACCGTGGTAAATCGTGTTCAGGTTGCCCTTGCGGACAATCACGAACTCGTTCTCATACGGATGGTCGGCACTGACTCGCTTGGTCTGGAAGGTCTGGTACTTGATCTTCAGCAGACTCTTTACCCTTGAGTCCTCGAACATGGCTGCCGCAGACCCAAAATAGAAGTGGTCATGGGTGTCCTTGACGCTTATCTACAATTCCGTATATTTGTAGAAAATGCTGCGCGGGGGAGCGGTCGGAAGGGTTTGACTGTCGATACCCTCGCAAAAATCAAGGAGGGTATCGACAAAAAAGGCCGATTTTGACCGTACCCTCATCCAAAACAGAGAGGGTACCGACACCCACAGGGATTTTTGACCGGGCGATGTTGCTGACCGACCCTCCTCCAAAAAATCAAAGGGAAGATGAGAAAGTATTATCTGCTTACGACGGCGCATCTGGAAGACAGACTCTGGTTCCGGAATGTGCAGGATTTCGCTATCGGGATGAACTATGTGGCGTTGCAGGCGGCATTGACCCCCGGGGTGACGGTGCTGGCGTTTATCCTTATGTCCAACCACGTGCATTTCGTGCTGTATGGAAGGGAGGCGGAGGTGCGCGACTTTGTGAATGCGTTCAAGACCCGGTATTCCCTCTACCTCTATCGCGAGCACGGCATCCGGGGACACCTGCGTTCTAACGACCTGGATGTGAAAGAGATTCCGGACGATGAAATGGAGGCCCTGGAGCGCGCGCTTGCCTATGTGCAGATGAACTGTGTGGCGGCGGGAATCTGCGGACATCCCAGTCAGTATCCCTGGGGAATGGGCAGTGCTTTTTTCCGGTCGGACGGCCTTCCGTCGGGGAAGACGCTTTCCGGGATGTCCGGCCGGGCGCGGACACGTCTCACGCGTACCGGCCTGGCGTTAAAACTTCCGGGGGGATGGCGGGTTTCAGAAGCGGGGTATGTGCTCCCGGAATCGTATGTAGCCGTGGAACTGGTGGAGCGGCTTTACCGTTCGCCGGGCAGGATGAACTACTTTCTCAACTCGTCCTCCAAGGCCCGCAAACGGCTGGAGGCGGAGGACGACAGGATGCCGGCATTCAAAGACCAGCTCATCCTGCAGGCGCTTCCGGACCTGCTCCAGGGCCTCTTCCGAAAATCCCGTTTCGAGGACCTTTCGACGGAGGAGCGGGCGGAATCGATCCGGCAGATCCGCTACCGGTTCAGCGCCAGCGTGCACCAGGCTGCCAGGATATGCGGCCTGTCTTATGACGATGCTGCCCGCCTCATCGATTGCGCATAGGAGCCAGGGTCCCGGAAAGTGTCGATACCCTCGCAAAAATCAAGGAGGGTAGCGACAAAAAAGGCCGATTTTGTCTGTACCCTCAACCCCCGAAGCGAGGGTATCGACACCCCCGGAAAAACCCCAAAAAATATTTTGTGAAATTGCGCGGCAGGATGTATCTTTGTAGATATGAAAATCACGGGGGCAAAGTTCGCAGGCAGCAGTGCCAGGATAGAGGCTAGGCCGGAGCCGCGCCTCCCAGAATTTGCCTTCATCGGACGCTCCAACGTAGGGAAATCTTCCCTGATCAATATGCTCTGCGACAACCGGAAACTGGCCATGACCTCTTCCACGCCGGGCAAGACCAAGGTGGTGAACCACTTCCTGATCAACGACAAATGGTACCTGGTGGACCTGCCGGGTTACGGCTACGCGCGCCTGCCGGGCAAGATGCGCGATTCGCTCAAGTCGATGATCAGCGACTACGTGCTCCGTTCCGGGGAACTCGTGCAACTGTTCGTCCTGCTCGACGCGCGTCACGACCTGCAGAACGCCGACCGGGAATTCATCACCTTCCTCGGAGAAAACGGCATCCCCTTCGCGCTGATTTACACCAAGGCCGATAAAATGGGCCCGGAGGCCCTCAAGGCCCAGATCCGGCGGAACGAAGAGGAACTGCTGCAGCAGTGGGAGTCGCTGCCGCCGGTCTTCGTCTCCTCCTCCGCCAACGGGAAGGGGAGGGACGAGATTCTCAACTATATTCGAGACCTATTTAACTCAATAAAACAATGATTCACAGCCACAGAATGGAATTGTTTGCGTGCAGGGCTTCGGAAGCCTTCGCCTGCCGCGTTATTGAACATCTCAATCAGCTCCGCGCTCCCGGTGAGCCGGAGTTGCATTTAGGGAAGCTGGAAGTGACGCCGTTCAGCGATGGGGAGTTCCAGCCCCACTTCACCGAGAGTGTGCGCGGCGCGACGGTCTATATCCTTCAGTCCACCATCCCGCCCGCAGACAACCTGATGGAGCTGCTGCTGACCATCGATGCCGCCAAGCGCGCTTCGGCGGACAAGGTCATCGCCGTGATGCCCTATTATGGCTGGGCCCGGCAGGACCGCAAGGACCGTCCGCGCGTGGCCATCGGCGCCAAACTTGTGGCGAACCTGCTTCGTGCTGCGGGTGCCGACCGGGTCATGACCTGCGATTTGCACGCGGACCAGATCCAGGGCTTCTTCGACATTCCTGTGGATCACGTCTATGCCAGCCGCGTGTTCATTCCCTACCTGGCCTCGCTGAACATTGAGAACCTGGCCATCGCCGCGCCCGACATGGGCGGTGCCAAGCGCGCCAACACCTATGCCAAGGCCCTGGAGTCGTCGGTGATCATCTGCCACAAAACGCGCGAACGCGCCAATGTCGTCGGTTCGATCACCGCCATCGGCGAAGTGGAGGGCAAGAACGTCATCATCGTCGATGATATGATCGATACTGCTGGTACGCTCTGCAAGGCGGCGGACGTGCTCAAGGAAAAGGGCGCCCTGAGCGTCTGCGCCTGCGCGACGCACGGCATCCTTTCCGGCAGCGCCATGGAGCGGATCCACGCTTCCGCGCTGGAGACGGTCTATATCACCGATACGATTCCCCATCCTGAACTGGAGGGTGACCCGAAGATCCGCATCGTCTCGATGGCGGAGGTCTTCGCCCGCATCATCCATAAAGTCTATAACTACGAACCCATCAGCCCTGATTTTATTTTTTAACAAAAATGAAACTCCTCCTCCTGACAATCAGCATCGTCGCGCTCTGCGTCCTGCTCCTGTGCTTCAACATTCTGCGGCACAAGGAGTTTCCGCAGTATGACGTGGGCGGCAACGCCCGGCTGCGCGAGCGGGGAATCCGCTGTTTCAAGGAGGAAGATGCCGCCCTGCACGCCGCCGGCTGCCCCGGTAAGCCCGGCCAACCCGAAGACTGTGGTCAGGGTTATGCTTGCGATACCTGCGAGTTTGGAGCCCGCAGGGCGATAGAAAGTCCCTTCCCTGAGGGGAGGGATTTAGGGAGAGGGTAACGAAGTAAGGATGTGCGGAGGGTAAAAGTTTCGCCGGTTCCCCCCGAACATTCGAATTGCGAAAAAGAGAACGACCGGCGAAACTTGTGTATGAGCCTGGTAGCGATTGTCGGAAGACCGAATGTAGGAAAATCCACCTTGTTTAACCGCCTGGTCGGTATGCGCCAGGCCATCGTGGACGACGAGTCCGGCGTCACGCGCGACCGGCACTACGGCCGCTGCGAGTGGTGCGGCCGCGAGTTTTCCGTGGTGGACACCGGCGGCTACACGAACGCGTCGGACGACGTATTCGAGAAGGCCATCCGCTCCCAGGTGGAGATCGCCGTAGAGGAAGCGGACCTGGTGCTGTTCATGGTGGAGGCCGGGACGGGCATCACCGACTACGACGCCGCCATCGCCGGGATGCTGCGCCGGAGCAAGAAGCCCGTCGTGCTCTGCGTGAACAAAGTGGACTCCGGCGAGAAGATGTTCGACACCTACCAGTTCTATTCGCTCGGGCTCGGAGAGATCTTCAGCGTATCGGCGGCCAACGGCAGCGGCACCGGCGACCTGCTGGATGCCGTCGTGGCGGCCCTTCCGCCGGAGGCTGCGAACGAAGAGGATGCGCTGGAGGGGATTCCCCGCGTCGCCATCATCGGCAAACCCAATGTCGGCAAATCCTCGCTCACCAACGCGCTCCTGGGCGAGGACCGCAATATCGTCACCCCGATTGCCGGCACCACGCGGGATGCCATCTCCACCCGCTACAACAAGTTCGGCCACGACCTGGTCCTGGTGGATACCGCCGGTATCCGCCGCAAGGCCAAGGTCAAGGAAGACCTGGAATTCTACTCCGTGATGCGCTCCATCCGCGCCATCGAGAATGCCGACGTCTGCGTCCTGATGATCGATGCGACGACCGGTATGGAGGCCCAGGATATGAATATCTTCAACCTGATCGTGCGCAACCGCAAGGCCTGCGTGCTGGTGGTGAACAAGTGGGACCTCTTCGAGAAGGACAGCAACACGCTGAAGGAGTACACGCAGGGGCTCAAGCGCCGCATCGCCCCCTTCGACGACGTCCCCGTCATCTTTACCAGCGTGGAGCGCAAGCAGCGCATCGCCGACGTGCTGGATGCCGTCGAACAGGTCTATGCCAACTATTCGCAGAAGATCCCCACGGCGCGGCTCAACGAGGCCCTGCTCCCCGTCATCGAGGACACCCCGCCGCCCGCCTGGAAGGGCAAGTACGTGAAGGTCAAGTACGTGACGCAGCTGCCTACGCGCTTCCCGGCCTTTGCCTTCTTCTGCAATCTGCCCCAGTACATCAAGGATCCCTATAAGCGTTTCCTCGAAAACCAGCTTCGTGAACATTTTAACCTGACAGGATGCCCGGTCCAGATTTTCTGCCGCAAGAAGTAAAGCCGCTCGCCCTGTCCGAACTGCAGGATCGGATCCAAGAGGGCGTCGAGTCCGCCTGTCCCGGAAAGCTCTGGGTGCAGGCGGAAATCGCTTCTGTATCCACCAAGGCCAACGGCCACTGCTACCTGGACCTGGTCGAGCACGACGGCGCCACGGTGCTGGCGCGCGCGAAGGCGGTCATCTGGAGTTCGCGCTACCGTCTGCTGCGGCCCTATCTGCTGGAAGCGCTCGGCGGCGAACTGCAAGCCGGTATGCAGATTCTTTCCCGCGTGCAGGTCAGTTACAGCGGCATTTACTCCCTGACCCTCGTCATCGACGAGATAGAGCCGCGCTTCACCCTCGGCGCAGCGGAACTGGAAAGGCGCAGGACGCTCGAGAAGCTGGAGAAGGAGGGACTGCTCGATGCGCAGCAGGCGCTCGCACTGCCGGACCTGCCTTACGCACTGGCGGTCATATCGGCCCGGACGGCAGCGGGTTACGGCGATTTCGTGCGCCATCTCGAGGGCAATGCCTATGGCTTCGCCTTCGGGGTGGAACTTTTCGAAGCGACGATGCAGGGGGAGGCGGCGCCGCAGTCCATCGCGGATGCGCTGCAGCGGGTGGAAACTTCGGACAAGCCCTTCGATGCGGTGCTGATCCTGCGCGGCGGCGGTTCTGCGGGCGATCTGTCCTGTTTCGACGATTACGGTCTCTGCTTCGCGATCGCCACCTGCCCGCTTCCGGTGTTCACGGCCATCGGGCACGAGCGCGACCATCATATCGCCGATAGGGTGGCGCTGCGGGCGGTAAAGACGCCGACGGCCCTGGCGGACGAGTTCATCGAAGCCTTTGCGGCCGAGGACGAGCATCTGCTCGCGATGCTGTCGCAGTTGCGGCTGTCGGCCCTGTCGCGCCTTTCGGCGGAGGAGCAGCGCGTACGCGGCCTGGAGGAGCGCATCGCCGCATCGAATCCCCGCAATGTGCTGGAACGCGGCTATTCGCTGGTGACGGACGGGAAGGGCGTGGTGCTGAAGCGTGCGGAGGGCATTTCCGAGGGCGATGAGATCGAGGTGCTGTTCCGCGACGGGCGCCTTAAATGTTTGGTAAAGACGAAAATATGAAAAAATTTGATTATCTTGAGACGTTGTCCCGGCTGGAACAGATCGCGGCCAAGGTCGAAGACCCCGCAACGGGGCTTCCGGAGATCGAGGGGTATCTGAAGGAGTCGTCGGAACTGGTGGAGGCTTGCAGGAAGTACCTGCGCAGCCTCCGGGAAGGCTGGGAAAAAGCGGAGGAATCGTTATGAAAAAGATTTACGAAACCGATCCCTGGCTGGAGCCCTTCAAGGACGCCATCGAGGCGCGGCACGCCCGGATTCTTGCGGACAGGCAGAAACTCTGCGGAAAAGGCAGCCTGAGCAAGGCCGTCAACAACCATCTATACTACGGCCTGCACCGGACGGAGGATGGCGGCTGGGTCTTCCGTGAGTGGGCCCCGAGCGCCAACCGCATCTACCTGATCGGCGATTTCAATAGTTGGAAGCGTACGCCCGGATGGGCGCTCCAGCCCGTGGGAAACGGCAACTGGGAGTTGCGCATTCCCGCCGGCTTTATCCAGCACGGGCATCTCTACAAGATGTTCGTGGAGTGGTCCGGCGGTGCGGGCGAGCGCCTGCCCGCCTATGTGACGCGCGTAGTGCAGGACGACGAGACCAAGATCTTCAGCGCCCAGGTCTGGGATACCCCCAAATGGCGCTGGCGTCACCGCAGGCCCGGAAAAATCGACAATCCCTTCATCTACGAATGCCATATCGGGATGTCTTCGGAAGAGGAGAAAGTGGCTTCGTTCGAGGATTTCCGCACCGGCGTGCTGCCGCGCATCCAGGCCCTGGGTTACAATTGCATCCAGATCATGGCTTTGCAGGAGCATCCCTACTACGGCTCCTTCGGCTACCAGGTCTCCAATTTCTTCGCGCTTTCCTCGCGCTTCGGGACCCCGGAGGAGTTCAAGCGGCTCGTGGACGATGCGCACGGCCGCGGCATCGCCGTCATTATGGATATTGTGCATTCCCATTCCGTGGAGAACGAGGCGGAGGGCCTGAGCCGCCTGGACGGCCGCGACGACCTCTACTTCTACGGCGGTCCGCAGGGGCATCATCCCGCCTGGGGCTCCCGCTGCTTCGATTACGGCAAGGACGAGGTGAAGTACTTCCTCCTGTCGAACTGCAAGTTCTGGATGGAGGAATACCATATCGACGGCTTCCGCTTCGACGGGGTCACGAGCATGCTCTACTGGGACCACGGCCTGGGCAAGGATTTCGGCGATTATTCGCTCTATTTCGACCAGGGGGTCGATGAGAATGCCGTCAGTTACCTCGCGCTGGCCAACCAGCTCATCCACGAGATCCGTCCGGAGGCCATCACCATCGCCGAGGATATGAGCGGAATGGCGGGACTGGCGGCTCCCTTCGAGGCCGGCGGCCAGGGCTTCGACTACCGGATGGCGATGGGCGTCGCCGACCACTGGATCAAGTGGATCAAGGAAAAATCCGACTGGGACTGGTCCATGGGCGAAATCTGGTGGGAACTTACCAACAAGCGCGCGGACGAGCGGACGGTCAGTTACGCGGAGTGCCACGACCAGGCGCTCGTCGGGGACAAAACCCTGATTTTCCGCCTCATCGACAAGGAAATGTACTGGTCGATGAACGCCGGTTCGCAGAACCTGACCGTGGACCGCGGGGTGGCGCTGCACAAGATGATACGGCTCATCACAGCCGCCACGGCCGGCGACGGTTACCTGACCTTTATGGGCAACGAGTTCGGCCATCCCGAATGGATCGACTTCCCCCGCGAGGGGAACGGCTGGTCCTTCAAGTACGCCCGAAGGCAGTGGTCGCTGGAAGACAACCCCTTGCTCCGCTATCATTTTTTGAGTGCATTCGACGGCGAAATGGTGCATTTCCTGCGCGCGCACGCCACGCTCGCGCAGCGCCCCGACCTGCTGGTGGCCGACGAGCAGAAAAAAATCTTGATATTCAGGCGGGGAAACACTATCTTTGCATTTAATTTTCATCCGACGGAATCCTTTGAAAATTACGGGTTCTCGGCCCCGGAAGGGGAGTGGAAGATGGCACTCAACTCGGATGAAGGCCGGTTCGGGGGTTTTTCCCGCCTTTCCGGTGACGAGTCGCACACGGCGATGCCGGGCCGCTGCCCGAACGGCAACCAGGGATACGACCACACCCTGTCCCTGTATCTGCCCAGCCGCTGTGCCCTTGTATTGGTGAAAAACGAAAAGTGATATGTCATTTTTGAAATTCAACAAAGCGGAGCTGGTCAACCTCTCCTATTCGCTCAAGCGGGAAATCCTGCTGGCGAACAAGAGCGGCGCCTGCTGCAACACCTCTACGGTGACCTGCAACACCCGGCGCTACCACGGCCTGCTCTCGGTGACGCTCGACCGCTTCGGCGGCGACCGCTACCTGCTCCTTTCCGCCCTCGACGAAACGCTCGTGCTCTCGGGCAAGCGCTTCAACCTGGGCATCCATTGCTACGGCGATATCTACGATCCCCGCGGCCATAAGTACATCATCGACTTCGAGGCGGACCCCGCCCCGAAGATTACCTACAAGGTGGGGGACCTCGTCTTTACGAAGACCCTGCTCCTGAATCCGGAGCGCGACCAGGTGATGATCCGCTATTCCCTCGTGGAGGGCCCCGCTTCCGTGAAGCTGCTGCTCAAGCCTTTCCTGGCTTTCCGCAACCTGCACGACCTGACGCACCGCAACGACGCCGCGCAGACGGCCGCCACGCCGGTGCCCGGCGGCGTTTCCTTCAAGCTCTACCCCGGCTTCCCGGACCTCTTCCTGCAGCTCAATACCCGGAGCGCGGTCTATGAGGCCTCGCCCTGCTGGTATGAGGGAATCACCTATTCGGACGAGTATCGCCGCGGTTTCGACTGCCGCGAGGACCTCTTCGTTCCCGGCACCCTCGCGCTGTCGCTCAAGAAGGGCGAGGATGCGGTCTTCTCCGCTTCCATCGCCGAGGTGAACCCCGCGCAGCTCAAGCGCAGTTTCAATTCCATCTATGCGGCGACACCGCAGATCACCAGTTATCACGACCAGCTGGTGCGCTGCGCCAACCTGCTGATCATCAACCATAACAACCGGAAGAAAGTCAGCGCCGGCTTCTCCTGGCTCAAGACCGGGCTCCTGCGGGAAACCCTGCTGGCCCTGCCCGGCCTGACCCTCTATGCGGGCCATCCCGAGGAGTTCGAGGAAATCCTGGACAACCTCATCGCCGATGAGCAGGAACGCCTCTTCCGGCGTACCACCCAGGTGGAAGCGCCGCTCTACCTGCCGGTCATCCTGCAGCAGTACATCCGCTTCGGCGCCGATCCGGCGAAGGTCTGGAAGAAATACGGCGTGATCGTCCGCGGCATCATCGAGAGTTATTCCCCGGGCGAGCGCCAGGAAGTCTCCGTGCAGCCCAACGGCCTGCTCTGGGCTCAGATGTACGGGGTGGCGCTGAGTTGGATGAATGCCTATGCCTACGGCAGCCCGGTCACGGAGCGCGCAGGCTATCAGGTGGAGACCAACGCCTTCTGGTACAATGCGCTTTGCTTCGCCATCGATATGGAGAAGCGCTTCGGCTCCGCAGCCGGCAGTTTCGTGACCCGCTGGACGCCCGTGCGCGACAGTGCGCTTGCGAATTTCGTCCCCACCTTCTGGAACCCGGAGACCGGCTGTCTGGCGGATTTCGTGGACGGGAACGGCCGCAACGGCGATATCCGCCCGAACCAGATCTACGCCCTGGCGGTGGAATACAGCCCGGTGCCCGACGAACTGGTAGCTCCGGTCCTGCGCGTGGTGGACGGGGAACTGGTGACCCGCCGCGGAATCCGCACCCTCTCGCCCCGCGACGTCAAGTACCGCGGCGTCTATGAGGGAACGCAGATCGACCGCGACCTGGCCTATCAGCAGGGCAGTTGCTGGACCTTCCTGCTCGCCCCCTACGTGGCCCTCGGCTTCAAGGTGAAGGGCGAAGCCTTCCTCAAGCGGGCCGAGTGGCTGATCGAAGGTTTCTTCGAGGACCTGGGCAAGCACGGCGTGGGCGCCTTCTCCGAACTCTATGACGGAGATCCCCCGCACGAACCCCACGGCGCCATTTCCAGCGCGACCAGTACGGCGGCGCTCCTGTCCGTGGAATATATGATCGACCGATTCAAGAAGGAGGGCAGTCTATGAGAGTCCTGATGTTCGGATGGGAGTTTCCCCCGCACATTGCGGGCGGGCTCGGCACGGCTTGCGAGGGCATCGTCAAGGGCCTCGCGGCGAACGGCGTGCAGACCATTTTCGTGATGCCTTCCGCCTCCGGCGACGAAGACCAGAGCGCGACCACCATCATCAACGCCAGCGACGTCCCGGTGGAGGATTTCAGCGAAAGCGTCGATGAATTCCTCGACAAGGTGAAGTTCGTACGCATCGGCTCCAACCTCAAGCCTTACCTGGATGTCGAGGCCTTCGAAGAGGCCATCGAACTGGAAAAGAAGGGGCAGAAGAAGGACTTCCGCGTGCAGTACGGCCAGAAATACAAGTTCTCCGGCAAGTACGGCGCAAACCTGCTGGACGAGGTGGCGAAGTACGCCCAGGTGGCGGCCACCATCGCCCGCGAGCGCTGCGATCAGTTCGACCTGATCCACGCGCACGACTGGCTGACCTACCTCGCCGGCATCGCCGCCAAGGAAGTGACCGGCAAGCCGCTGGTGGTGCACGTTCACGCGACTTCCTTCGACCGCGGCACCGACGATATGGTGGATACCCGCGTCTATGCCATCGAAAGGCGGGGGATGGAGGAAGCGGACCGCGTCATCACGGTCAGCGACCTGACCCGCAACATCGTCATCAACAAGTACGGCATCGACCCCGCGAAGGTCGTGACCGTGCACAATGCGGTGGATTTCAGCGGCCGCGAGAACATCGTCGCGGAGCGCGGCGTCCGGGACAAGGTCGTGACCTTCCTCGGCCGCATCACCTTCCAGAAGGGTCCGGAATACTTCATCGATGCGGCGGCCCGGGTGCTCAAGCGCACCAAGGGCGTGCGTTTCGTGATGGCGGGCAGCGGCGATATGATGAACCGCTGCATCCGGCATGCGGCGCGCCTCGGCATTTCCGACCGTTTCCACTTCACGGGCTTCCTGCGCGGGGCCGAGGTGCAGCAGATGTTCGCGCTTTCGGACGTGTACATCATGCCGTCGGTCTCCGAGCCTTTCGGCATTTCGCCGCTGGAGGCGATGCGCACCGGCGTCCCTTCGGTCATTTCGAAGCAGTCGGGAGCCGCCGAAGTGCTCAAATACGCCTTCAAGGTGGATTTCTGGGATGTGGACGCCCTCGCGGACGATATCTACGCCCTGATCAACTATCCCGCGCTCTCGCACTTCGCGGGCGTGCAGGGCTTTGACGAGGTCAACAGTCTCAAATGGAACAATGCGGCGGCCAAGATGAAGGCCGTCTATGAATCAGTAACCAATACGCAGTAAATATGAAGAAATCGATTTGCCTTTATTTCCAGGTGCACCAGCCCAGCCGGCTCCGTCTGTACCGCTTCTTCGATATCGGCAAGGACAGCCATTATTATGACGATTTCGAAAATAGGACGATCCTCAAACGCGTCGCGCAGAAATGCTATCTGCCGATGAACCAGCTGCTGCTGGAAACCATCGAGAAGCACAAGGGCAAGTTCAAGGTCGCCTTCTCCATCTCCGGATCGGCGCTCGAGCAGTTCGACCGCTATGCGCCAGAGGTGACGGAATCCTTCCGCAAACTTGCGGACACGGGTTGCGTGGAGTTCCTGTGCGAAACCTATTTCCACTCGCTCGCTTCGCTGGCCAGTCCGGCGGAATTCAGCCACCAGGTGCTCAAGCACAAGGCGGCCATCGAGGAACATTTCGGCGTCAAGCCGCAGGCCTTCCGCAATACGGAGCTGATTTACTCCGACGCCATCGGCGAAGAGGTCTATAAGCTGGGTTTCAAGACGATGCTGACCGAAGGAGCGCGCCACATTATGGGTTGGCGCAGCCCCAACTATGTGTACACCAATGATTTCCAGCCCAAGCTGAACCTCCTGCTCCGCAATTACGGACTGAGCGACGACATCGCTTTCCGTTTCGAGAACCGCGCCTGGGCGGAATGGCCCCTGACCGCTGAGAAATTCACGGGCTGGCTCGCCGCCGCGGAAGGCGACGTGATCAACCTGTTCATGGATTACGAGACCTTCGGCGAGCATCGCTCGGCCGAGAGCGGCATCTTCGACTTCATGCGGGCGCTGCCGGCCAGGATCCTGGCGGACAAGACGATGGATTTCCAGACGCCTTCCGAGGTGACGCGCCGTCACAAGAGCGTGTCGGAACTTTCCGTTCCCGAGCCCATCTCCTGGGCGGACGAGGAGCGCGATGTCTCCGCCTGGCTCGGCAATGAACTGCAGCAGGATGCCTTCAATAAACTCTATTCCCTGACCGAGAAACTGGCCCTGCTGAACGATCCCCAGCTCTGGGAGGACTTCGGCCACCTGCAGGAGAGCGACCACCTGTACTATATGTGCACCAAGTTCTTCTCCGACGGGGAGATCCACAAGCAGTTCAATCCTTATGACACTCCGTATGAGGCCTTCATCAACTATATGAACGCCCTCAGCGACTTTATGATCCGTGTGAATGATGCGCTTGCGCAAAAGTAGTAGTAGAACCTTATAACAAAGATGCAAAACAACCGTAACGAGATGGGGACCCCGTCTTGGAACAGCGTCATGGTGACGCGCCGCCTTCCTGACGAACTCCGGGGTCTCGAAACCCTTTGTAAAAACCTCTGGTGGTGTTGGAACGACAACGCCAAACTCCTCTTCAAAACCGTCGATCCCGAACTCTGGCACAGTTCCGGCCACAATCCGATGGTCATCCTCGACAAAGTCAGCCTGAAGCGCTACAAGCAGCTGGCCGGGGATGTTTCCTTCCTTTCGATGCTCCGTGCCGTGATGACCGAGTTCAATGCCTATATGGCCCTCAAGTCCAAGCGCACCGATCCCAAGATCGCGTATTTCTGTATGGAGTACGGTCTGGACACCTCGCTGAAGATTTATTCCGGCGGTCTGGGCATCCTGGCCGGCGACTACCTCAAGGAGTCCAGCGATATGAACGTGAATATGGTGGCGGTGGGCTTCCTCTACCGTTACGGCTATTTCACCCAGAAGCTGACGCCGCAGGGCAACCAGGTGGCGCAATATGACGCCCAGGACTTTCTCCGCACCCCTGCGGAGCCGGTGCTTGACGAGAACGGGGAGTGGAAGATCATCCAGCTCAAGTTTCCCTGGCGTACCCTGCACGCCCGTATCTGGAAGGTGGCCGTAGGCCGGACCGACCTCTACCTGCTGGACACCGATTTCGAAGCCAATACCCCGGAAGACCGTCAGATTACCCACCAGCTCTATGGCGGCGACTGGGAGAACCGCCTCAAGCAGGAACTGCTGCTCGGTATCGGCGGTATCCGCGTGCTCCGTTCCCTGGGCATCGATGCGCAGGTTTACCATTGCAACGAGGGCCACGCGGCCTTCATCGGACTGGAGCGGCTGCGCGAGTATGTCAGCAGCGGCGCCTACAATTTCGACGAAGCCCTGGAAATCGTGCGCTCTTCCGGCCTCTTCACGACCCATACCCCGGTTCCCGCCGGTCACGATGCCTTCGAGGAGGGGATGCTCCACAAGTACCTGGACGAGTATCCGCGCCTGCTCGGCATCGACTGGGATACGATGATGGCCCTGGGCAAGATCAACGCCTACAACAAGGAGGAGAAGTTCTCCATGAGCATCCTGGCCGCCAATATCTCCCAGAACGTGAACGGCGTGTCGATGCTGCACGGCAAGGTCAGCCAGGAGATTTTCTCGAATATGTATCCGGGCTATCTGCCCGAGGAACTGCATATCGGTTATGTGACGAACGGCGTCCACTATCCCAGTTGGGCGTCGCACGCCTGGAAGATGCTGCACAGCACGGTCTTCGGCGAGGCCTTCAAGACCCACCACTACGACAAGCGCTGCTTCGAGGGCATCTACAACGTGCCTGACGAGCAGATCTGGAAGACCCGCAAGGAGATGAAGCGGGACCTGCTGCGCGCCATCGCGGAGCGCCTGACGGACCCTTCCGTCAGCAGCCACTATTCCCCGCGCCAGGTGGTGACCATCGCCGAGACGATGCGTCCCGACGTGCTGACCATCGGCTTCGCGCGCCGTTTCGCGACCTACAAGCGGGCCACCCTGCTGTTCCGCGACCTCGACCGGCTCGATGCCATCGTCAACAATCCGGAGCGTCCCGTGCAGTTTATCTTCGCGGGCAAGGCCCATCCCGCCGATGGTATGGGACAGGACCTGATCCGTCAGATCGTGGAGATTTCCAAGCAGCCCCGTTTCATCGGCAAGATCGTCTTCGTCCCGGGTTATGACATCACGCTGGCCAAGCGGCTCGTGCAGGGCGTGGACGTGTGGCTGAACAACCCGACCCGTCCGCTCGAGGCCTCCGGTACTTCCGGAGAGAAGGCCGCGATGAACGGCGTCATGCACTTCTCCGTGCTGGACGGCTGGTGGGTGGAAGGCTACAAACCCGGCTGCGGCTGGGCGCTTCCGCAGGAATCGACCTACGAGGACGACAACTACCAGAGCGAACTCGACTCCGCGACCATCTATACCATCATCGAGAACGAAATCGCCCCCACCTACTACAAGGTGGACAAGAATACGGGCCTCAGCGCGACCTGGATCGGCTATATCAAGAACACCATCGCCAAGGTGGCGAGCGAGTTCACGACCAACCGTATGCTCACCGATTACTGCGAGCGCTACTATCTGCCGCTGGCGGAGCGTTACGGCAAGCTGACCGCGGACAATGGTGCGCTGGCCCGCGAGATCGCCGCCTGGAAGAGGCAGGTGACCGATGAGTGGAACAATATCCGGGTGCTGTCCTTCACCCGCCCCGATGCGACCTACATCCTTTCCGAAGCGGATCCGATGCGCAGCGAGGTGGTGCTCGACCTGGGCCGTCTGAAACCCGAGGATATCGGCGTGGAGATTCTCTTCACCGTCAGCGACAAGACCGGGAAGCAGCACATCAGCGAACACCGCGAATTCAAGCTGGAGTCCTTCGAGAACGGCGTGGCCCGCTATACCGTCGAGACCGTGCCTGAGCGCACCGGCCTCTATCAGGTCGGGACCCGGGTCTATCCCCGGAACCCGCTCCTGCCTCACCGCCAGGATCTTCCGCTGGTGAAATGGCTGTAAGCGTAGCAACCGGTTTTTTTGACGGTGTCCACCTCGGACACCGTCTTGTCCTTGCGCGACTGGTCGAATTGGCACGGGCGCGGGGGGAGGAGAGTGTCGTCGTGACCCTCTGGCCCCATCCCCGGGCCGTCCTCCAGCAGGGGGCGGATTCGCTCCGCCTGCTGACTTCGCTGCAGGACAAGACGGCGATGATCCGCTCCCTGGGAGTGGACCGTGTGGAGGTGCTGCCTTTTTCCCGGGATTTCGGCGCGCTGTCCACCGAAGCCTATCTGCGCGACGTGCTGCAGGGGAAGATCGGTGCCGGCGCCCTGGTCCTGGGCTATGACAACCGCATCGGCGCGGACCTGCTTTCCCCCGCGCAGACTGCCGACATCGCGGCCCGGCTGGGCCTGGAGGTGCAGCTTTGCGACAGCGTTCCCGCCCCCGGCGGCGATTTTGCCGTAAGCTCGACCGCCATCCGCCGCAGCCTTTCCGAAGGCCGCATCGAAGAAGCGCGTGCGATGCTCGGCTGGGATTATTCCCTCGAAGGCGCCGTCGTGACCGGAAACCGCATCGGCCGTACCCTCGGCTTCCCGACGGCGAATATGCAGTTGTATGAGCCGAGGCTGCTGGTGCCTGTGGGCGGAGTGTACTTCGTGCAGGTGGAGGTGGAAGGCAATTCCTATTTCGGGATGACCAATATCGGCGTACGGCCCACGGTGGACGATGGCGGCGGCTTGACCATCGAGACCCATATCCTCGACTTTGACGAGGATATCTACGGTCTGGACATCCGCATCCGCTTCCTGCACCGCATCCGCGAAGAGCACCGCTTCGAATCGCTCCCCGCGCTGGTCGCCCAGTTGGAGCGGGACCGCGAGACCGCCAGAAAACTTATCCTTGCCCATTCATGATCAGTAGAGAAACGGCAAAACAGCATATCCGGGAGCTGCTGGAATATATCGGCGAAAACCCGGACCGCGACGGACTGAAGGAGACGCCGGAGCGCATCCTGCGGATGTTCGGCGAGATGTTCCGGGGCTATGACCCGGCGCAGAAGCCCGCCATTACCACTTTCCGCAACGGCGCGGACGGCATCGTCTATGACAATATGGTCGTGGATACCGGTGCCTTCTACTCGGTTTGCGAGCATCATTTCCGCACCTTCTTCGGCGATTACTGGTTCGCCTACATCCCCAACCGCAAGGGCAAGATCCTGGGCCTGTCGAAAATCGGCCGCGTGGTGGACTACTGCTCGGCGCGGGCGCAGGTGCAGGAGCGGCTGGTGCACGATGTGGTGCAGATGCTCTCCGAGGCCCTGGACGACGAATATCCGCCGCTGGGGATGGCGCTGATGATGCGCGGCCGCCATATGTGCAAGGAAAGCCGCGGGGTGCGGAAGGAAGGGGCGATGGTCTCTACCTACCTGACGGGCATTTTCCGCACCGACGCCCAGACACGTAACGAATTTTTATCCTATACCCGCAATGTTCTCTGAAAATTATCGCAAATCGGGCTGCGTGGAAGTCATCTGCGGTTCGATGTTTTCCGGCAAGACGGAAGAACTGATCCGCCGCCTCAAGCGGGCGCAGTTCGCCAACCAGAAGATCGCCATCTTCAAGCCCATCATCGATGTGCGCTACTCCGAGGTGGAGGTCGTGTCGCACGATCTGCACAGCATCAAGTCCACGCCCATCTCGGATGCGGCGAGCATGCTGGAGATTCCTCCGGAGGTGGAGGTCGTCGGCATCGACGAGGCGCAGTTCTTCGGCGACAACCTCGTAGAGGTCTGCCAGACGCTGGCCAACCGCGGGGTGCGGGTAATCATCGCCGGACTGGATACCGATTTCCAGGGGAATCCCTTCGGCCCGATGCCGCGCCTGATGGCGATTGCAGAGGATGTGCAGAAGGTGCACGCCATCTGCGTGCGCTGCGGCAACCTGGCGAACCATTCGCACCGGCTCTCCAAGAGCAGCGACCTGGTCGTCCTTGGTGAGAAGGATATCTATGAGCCGCTATGTCGGGAGTGCTATAACAAGGCGATAGCAGAAAAATAGCATAAAAATCCCCGCAGCGTTTGCTGCTGTGGCGGGTTGTTCTCTGCGACCATTTACCCGGATAGGGTTGCGAAGCAACAGGGAGCAGAGGACTTCTGACACAGCGTAGCTGCGGGGATTTTTGTAGCCTGTCCTATCTGCTACACACAGGTGTAGCCACCGTCAACGGCGATATTCTGGCCGGTGACATAGGTGCTGGCAGGGGAGGCGAGGAAGAGGGCGCAACTGTTCAACTCGCCCTCTTTGCCGTAGCGGCCGAGCGGGATGTTCTGCTTGGCGATCGACTGGAAGAAATCGGAATCCAGGGTAGCGGTCGTCAGGTCGGTGTAGAAATAGCCCGGGCAGATGCAGTTGACGGTGATGCCGTACTTGCCCCATTCGGCGGCCAGTGCGCGGGTCATGTTCACGACGCCGCCCTTGGCGGAATGGTAGGGGGAACTACCGACAATCAGGTTGCCCACCAGGCCGTACATCGACGCGATGTTGATGATCCGGCCGAACTTCGCCTTGATCATCTCCTTGCCGAATTCGCGCGCGCAGATGAAGGTGCCGAAGAGGTCGATGTTCATTTCGTGCATGAACTGCTCGTCGGTAATCTCCTCCGCGGGAGCGACGGCGCCGGTACCGGCATTGTTGACGAGGATATCGACGCGGCCGAAACGCTCCATCGTCGCCTTGACGGCTTCCTTGACACGCTCGGTGTTGGTGATGTCACAGGCAAAAGGCAGTACTTCGACGCCGTATTCGGCGGTAAGGGCCTTTGCGTTCTCCTCAAGTAAATTCATTCTCCTGGCAAGTAGCACGAGCTTTGCGCCCTGGCTGGCGAAAGCTTTTGCCATCTGGAGTCCCAAACCGGTGGATGCACCGGTAACCACCGCAACGCGGCCTGTAAGATCGAATAAATTGGTCATGTTTTAAGTGCTTGTGATTAGCGGGCACAAAGATACTCAATTTATTTGATAAAAACTCCTTATCTTTGTAGTCTGATGACGGAATTATTCTTGTACTTATTCGTCGCCCTGGCGGTGTCTTTCCTCTGCTCGATCCTGGAATCGGTGCTGATGTCCACGCCTCTTTCCTATATCACGATGCGGGAGGAGGAGGGCTATCGTCCCGCCTCCCTGATGAAGCAGTACAAGTTGGATTCCTCGCGCGCCATCGCGGCCATCCTCAGCCTCAATACGATTGCGAATACGGTGGGCGCTGCGGGTGTCGGACGGCAGGTGACGGAGGTCTTCGGCAGTCAGTGGTTCGGCCTTGCCTCCGCGCTGATGACGGTGATGGTGCTGGTCTTTGCGGAAATCATCCCCAAGACCATCGGTACCGTGTACTGGAAGGCCCTGATGGGCGTGTCCGCGCGCGTGATCAAACTGCTGATTTTCTGCCTCTATCCCATCGTGGTCTGCGTCCAGCGCTTGCAGAAGCTCATTACCCCGGCGGAGAAGGATACTTCCGTCTCCCGCGAGGAGGT